>JAYSLR010000348.1:0-7717 GCA_043725365.1 Rhizobacter sp.
GGCGGCAGCATCATCTACATGGGCTCGGTGCACTCGAAGGAAGCGTCGGTGCTGAAGTCGGCCTACGTGACCGCCAAGCATGGCCTGATCGGGCTGTGCAAGACGGTCGCGAAGGAAGGCGGCAAGTACAAGATCCGCGCCAACGTGATCTGCCCGGGCTTCGTGCGCACGCCGCTGGTCGAAAAGCAGATCCCCGAGCAGGCCGCCGCGCTGGGCATCGGCGAGGACGATGTCATCAAGAAGGTGATGCTGAAGGAAACCGTCGACGGCGAGTTCACCACGGTGCAGGACGTGGCCGCGGTCGCGCTGCTGTTCGCCGGTTTCGAGTCGAACGCGCTGACCGGCCAGTCGCTGGTCGTCAGTCACGGCTGGTTCATGCAGTAGTCGCTACCAGAGCCTCGCGAGCGGGAACACGACCCCGGCGAACAGCGAGGTCGTCGCCGGCATCGGGCGCATGGCGCGCGCCATGCCGAAGTCGATCGTCAGGAGCTTGCTCGGGCTGTAGGCGAGCGCGGCGAGCACCTGCACGCCGTGGTCGGCGCCTGCGCGGTGCGTGCCCGACAACTCGCCGGTCACGCTCCAGCGCTCCGACAACGCGGTCGAGAACGAGGTCGACGCGCCCCACTGGGTGCGCGAACTGCCCGGGTCGGCGGCGCCGAGCCGCAGCACATTCAGGTTCGCGTCCATGTGCAGTGCGCCGACATCGCGGCTGTAGATCGTGTTGATCGTGTAGTCCGCCCGGCCGCTGCCGATCGCGTCCTTGGCGGTCGGCAGCTTCACGCCGGCTTCCACGCCGAGGGCCGACGCGTCGTCGACGACCCAGGCGCGCTTGAGCACCAGCGTCGTGTCGCCCAGGCCGCGCGCCTGGCCGCCGGTGTCGCGCTGCCAGACCTGCGCGTCGCCGCCGATCAGCAGGCCCCACTCCTTGCTGAACGCGAGCTTGAACAGATAGGGCACGCTGCTGCGCTGCGCGTCGTCGGTACGCTGGCGCAGACCGCCGATCTCGAACTCGAGCTGACCGGCTGCCGGCAGCTGCGCCGGGCTGGACACCGACGGCCGGTACGGCGTGACCGGTTCGAAGTCGTCGGCAGCGCGCGCCGCACCGGCCATCAGACCCAGCGCGAGCAGCGCCACCGCGCCGCAGGTCGAGCAAGACCGCACTTCCATCGGAAGCCCCCAAAGTCGGACAAGGCACCGATTCTGACCTGCCGGCCGCCCCGCAAAAGCCTCGACAATGGACCATGCCCATCGCTGCTGGCACTGCATCGTGATCCATTGGTTGCGCGGCCCGGACGACCCACTGCCGGCCACCGGCCTGGCGCTGCCGCTGGGCAGCGACGCGCCGGGCCTGCTGGCGGCCGGCGGCCACCCGACGCCGCAGCGCCTGGCCGAGGCCTATTCGAAAGGCGTCTTTCCCTGGTACAGCGAGGGCCAGCCGGTGCTGTGGTGGTCGCCCGACCCGCGCATGGTGCTGCTGCTCGACGAATTCCGGCTCTCGCGCTCGCTGCGCAAGACCGTGCGCCGCTTCGCCGCGAGCGCGAACTGCGAGTTGCGCGTCGACAGTGCGTTCCGGCGCGTCATCACCGCCTGCGCGCAGACCCCGCGCGAAGGCCAGGACGGCACCTGGATCGTGCCCGAGATGATCGAGGCCTATTGCGACTGGCACCTGCTGGGCAAGGCGCACAGCTTCGAGACCTGGGTCGACGGTGAACTCGTCGGCGGGCTGTACGGCATCGGCCTGGGCCACATGTTCTTCGGCGAGTCGATGTTCGCGCACCGCACCGATGCCTCGAAGATCGCGTTCGCCGCGCTCGTGTGCTTCTGCCGCGAGCACGGCGTGCCGATGATCGACTGCCAGCAGCACACCCGCCACCTCGAGTCGATGGGCGCGCGCGAACTGCGGCGCGCCGAGTTCGAGGCGCGGCTGGCCCTCAGTCTGGGGGAGCCGCCGATCATCGATTGGACCTATGATTTGCGCCTGTGGCGGCATCTGGGGCCCGCCGCCGAGGAACCCGGCCCGTGACCCACCCGAAAGAACTTCCACTCGCCTCTTTGCAGTTCTACGCGACTGCGCCCTACCCCTGCAGCTACATCGAAGGCCGGCTGGCGCGCTCGCAGGTCGCCACGCCGAGCCACCTGATCCATGCCGACGCCTATTCGGGGCTGGTGGCCAACGGCTTCCGGCGCAGCGGCATGTTCACCTACCGGCCCTACTGCGACGGCTGCAAGGCCTGCCTGCCGCTGCGCATCCCCGTGGCGCGCTTCGAACCCACGCGCAGCCAGAAGCGCGCCCAGCGCGCGCACGGTCAGCTCGAGGCGCGGGTGCTGCGCCTGTGCTTCGTGCCCGAGCATTACCAGCTCTACCTGCGCTACCAGGCCGGTCGCCACCTGGGCGGCGGCATGGACCACGACAGCGTCGACCAGTACACCCAGTTCCTGCTGCAAAGCCGCGTCAACTCGCGGCTGGTCGAATTCCGCGAGCCCGCCAAGGACGGCCCGGGAACGCTGAAGATGGTGTCGATCCTGGACGTGCTGAACGACGGCCTGTCGGCGGTCTACACCTTCTACGAGCCCGAGCCGCGCACCAGCTACGGCACCTACAACGTGATGTGGCAGATCGAGCAGACGCGATTGCTGCGGCTGCCGCACGTCTACCTCGGCTACTGGATCGGGCAGAGCGGCAAGATGGCCTACAAGGCCCAGTTCCAGCCGCACGAGCTGCTGATCGACGGCCGGTGGCAGGCGCCGGCCGAACACGAGCCGGCTACACGCCCAGCCGGCTGAGCGCCTCGTCGGCGAGCGCGAGGCTCGCCGTCAGCCCCGGCGATTCGATGCCGTACAGATTCAGCAGCCCGGCCACGCCGTGGTCGGCGGGGCCCTGCAGCACGAAGTCCTGCGCGGCGGCACCGGCCACGTGCAGCTTGGGCCGCACACCGCTGTAGGCCGGCTGCAGCGCGCCCGCCGGCAGACCCGGCCAGTAGCGGCGGATCTCGGCCTCGAACGCTGCGGCGCGCTGCGCATCGACGCGGTAGTCGATCGCGTCCGGCGTCGCCGGTGCGATCCATTCGACATCGGGGCCGAAGCGCGCCTGGCCCGCGAGATCCAGCGTCAGGTGCACGCCCAGGCCGGCCTCTTCGGGCACCGGGTAGATCAGGCGCGAGAACGGTGCCCGCCCGGCCAGCGCGAAGTAGTTGCCCTTCGCGTAGCGCGCCGTCGGCACCTGTTGCGGCGCCAGGCCAGCGATCGCGGCGGCGACACCCGGTGCCCACAGCCCGGCCGCATTGACGACCAGGCGCGCACCGAGCGCCATCGGTGCTTCGCCGCCGATCTCGACGACATGCGCCGCGCCCTCGCGCGCGACCGACAGCGCCGGAGACCGCAGCGCCAGCGCACCGCCGTGGGCCTCGAGATCGCCCTGCAGCGCCAGCATCAGGCCATGGCTGTCGACGATGCCGGTCGACGGCGAGTGCAGCGCGGCGACGGCCGCCAGTTCGGGCTCCAGCGCGCGCGCCTCGGCAGCGTCGAGCGCGCGCAGGTCATGCACGCCGTTGCGCTCGGCCTGGGCCTGGATCTGCGCGAGCCTGCCGCGCTGGGCCTCGCCGGTCGCGACGAGCAGCTTGCCGCAGCGCCGGTGCTCGACGCCGTGGGTCTCGCAGTAGCGGTACAGCAGTGCGCGGCCGCTCACGCACAGCCGTGCCTTCAGCGAGCCGCCCGGGTAGTAGATGCCGGCGTGGATGACCTCGCTGTTGCGCGAGCTGGTGCCGGTGCCGATCGCGCTCGCACGTTCCAGCACCACCGTCTCCAGCCCGCGCAGCGCCAGCGCCCGACCGATCGCCAGCCCGACGACGCCGGCACCGACGACGACCGCATCGACCCGTTCCATCAACGTGCGGGCACGGGCGCTGCGGAGTGTTCGATGTGGCGCGCGAAGGTGCCGATGAAGCCGGCGAGGAACGCGCGGGTCTTGTCGTCGGCGATCGAGAAGTCGTCGGCGATCAGGCCCGGCTTCGTCTGGAAATAGACCTCCGGCTGACCGAGCAGGCTGACACCGCAGCCCACCAGAACGCTGCGAAGCTGAGCCTGCGCGACGGCCGTGCCGATCGCACCCGGGCTGGTCCCGACGATCGCGCCGGGTTTGCCGGCCCACGAGTTCTGCCCATAGGGGCGCGAGCCCCAGTCGACCACGTTCTTCACCACCGCCGGGATCGAGCGGTTGTACTCGGGTGTGACGAACAGGACCGCATCGGCGGCATCGACCTCGCGCTTCAGGCGCAGCACACCTTCGGGCGGCTGCTGCCACAGGTCCTCGTTGTAGAGCGGCACGTCGGCCAGGTCGACGAGCCTGAATCGCAGTGTCGGCTCGGCCAGTCCGGCGAGCGCCTTCGCGAACCGAAGGTTGATGGATTCGCGCCGCAGACTCCCGACGATCACGGTCACCTGATGCATGAACTCTCCTTGTCGGCCCGGCTCGGCCGCTTGATCAGTTCCTGCAGTCTATGTCGGCGCGCCGTGGCCGGTCTTGGTGGGCGGTGAGGGTTTCGAACCCCCGACCCCAACAGTGTGAATGTTGTGCTCTACCCCTGAGCTAACCGCCCGAATCCGTTGTTCGGCCGTGCTTTGGGGAGGCGCCGAACAGCCTTGGATTATGCCACAGGCCCCTCGAGCCGCCGCCAGATCGTCTTGCCGCCGCTCGCCTTGTCCAGCTCGGCGAGAACGGCCGCATGGGCCGCCGCCTCGGCGTCGTCGGCACGCACCACACGCAGCTCGAGGCCGCTGAAATCGACCGCCTCGAGCGCGGCCCGGGCGGCGCTCGTTTCGCCGGCGTCGATCACGAGCGAGTTCTGCCCGCGCGTCATCCGGATGTAGACCTCGGCGAGCAGCCCGGCGTCGAGCAGCGCACCGTGCAGTGCGCGATTCGAGTTGTCGACCTCCAGGCGCCGGCACAGCGCATCGAGCGAGTTCGCCTTGCCGGGGAACATCTCGCGCGCCAGCATCAGGCTGTCGGTGACGCGCGCGACGAAACCCGGGAACTTCGGCCGGTCCAGCCGCCGCAGTTCCTCGTTCAGGAATCCCACGTCGAAAGCGGCGTTGTGGATGATGATCTCGGCGCCGTCGACGAACGCGAGCAGCTCGTCGACGACGCTGGCGAACAGCGGCTTGTCGGCGAGAAATTCATCGGTCAGCCCGTGGACCTTGACCGCGTCCTCGTGGCTGCGGCGCTGCGGGTTCAGGTAGAAGTGCAGCGTACGGCCCGACAGCCGCCGGTTCAGCATCTCGATGCAGCCGATCTCGATGATGCGGTCGCCGGCTTCGGGGCTCAGGCCGGTGGTTTCGGTGTCGAGGAAGATCTGGCGCATCGCAGGATTCTAGGCAGCCTGTCCGTCCGCGCGGGGCTGACGGCCGCGGCCCCAGACCCACATCGCGATGCCGGCCACGATCATCGGCACGCACAGCCACTGGCCCATGCTCAGGCCGAGGGCGAGCAGACCCAGGAAGTCGTCGGGCTCGCGGAAGTACTCGGCCGTGAATCGCAGCACGCCGTAGCCGACGAGGAACGCGCCCGACACCTGGCCCAGGCCGCGCGGCCGCTTCGCGTAGAGCCACAGCAGCACGAACAGCAGCACGCCCTCGAGCGCGAACTGGTACAGCGACGACGGGTGGCGCGGCAGCGGCCCGGCGTTCGGGTAGATCATCGCCCACGGCAGGCTCGGGTCGGCCAGGCGCCCCGGCAGCTCACCGTTGATGAAGTTGCCGATGCGCCCCGACGCCAGACCCAGCGGCACGCACGGCGCGATCAGGTCGGTCACGTCCAGGAACTGCCGGCCGCGCGTGCGCGCGAACAGCGCCATCGCGGCGATCACGCCCAGCATGCCGCCGTGAAACGACATGCCGCCTTTCCAGACCGCGAAAATCTCCAGCGGATTCGCCGCGTAATAGCCCGGCTTGTAGAACAGCACGTAGCCCAGGCGCCCGCCGAGCACGACGCCGAGCACGCCGTAGAAGAGCAGGTCCTCGATGTCGCGGCGCGACCAGTTGCGGCTGGCGAACTGCACGAGCCGGACGCGCTTGGCGCCGAGCCCGATGAACAGCAGGAAGGCCACCAGGTAGGTCAGCCCGTACCAATGGATCGCGATCGGGCCGATCTGCAGCGCGACCGGGTTGAACTGGGGGTAGTGAAGAATCATCGAGCCATCGGCGTTGCGGGGTCAGCGCGAACGATAACGCAGCGGCCGGGCCGGCAGCGCGCGCACGAATTCGACGAAGCGCGCAACCGCCGGCGCCGGCTGGCCCGCCCACAGCAGGCTGGTCTCGCAACGCGGTGCGCCGGAGGCCAGCGCAGCGGGCAGCGGGCGGTAGATCACGCCCGGCCGTTGCAACTGCGTCACCGCCTCGGGCACGAGCGCCAGCCCCAGGCCGGCAGACACCAGGTTGACGATGGTCTGCATCTGCGTCGCCTCCTGGGCGATCAGCGGCGTGGCACCGTGGCGGTGGTAGAAGGCCAGCACCGCGTCGTACAGCGACGGCGTCGCGGTGCGCGGGAAGATCACCAGCGGCTGCGCCAGCACGTCGGCGGCACGAAGGCGGCGCGCCGCGGCCCAGGCGACCCCGTCGGGCAGCGCCAGCACGAGCGGCTCGACCCCGAGCGACAGTCGCTGCAGGGGCACCGGCGCGGCCGGTGCCAGCCCGGGCGCGTGCAGCATGAAGCCGACGTCGATCTCGCCGCGTTCGAAGGCCTTCAGCTGCACGTCGCTGGTGGCCTCGATCAGCTCGACCGCGATGCCCGGGCATTGCTCGCGGAATGCGCGCAGCCAGCGCGGCAGCGGCCCGAAGCCGACGGTCGAGATGAAGCCCACGCGCACGCGCCCGAGCTCGCCCGCCGCGGCCCCACGGGCGCGCGTCTGCAGCGCCGCAGCCTGCTGCAGCAGCTGACGCACCGGCTCCACCATCAGCGCGCCGGACGGCGTCAGCGCGACACTGCGCCGCGTGCGCTCGAACAGCGGCGTTCCCAGGCGCCGCTCGAGCTGCTGGATCGCCTGCGTCAGCGGCGGCTGGGTGATGTGCAACAGCGCGGCGGCGCGGCCGAAGTGCAGCGTCTGCGCCAGCACCAGGAACTGGCGCCAGACGCGCAGCTCGATGCCAGATTCGGGCACGTCAAGGTCTTGATCACTCATCTGTCCAGCATATCAATTCGCTTCCGGATATCTATTGGACACACGGAGCCAGAGCCCGGATACTCTGCACCCCAGCCCTGGAGACCGACCGTGACCGATGCCCTGAAGATCAACCGCCGTTCCGCAAACATCACCGAAGGCGTGGCGCGCGCGCCGAACCGCTCGATGTACTACGCGATGGGCTACGAGGAAGGCGACTTCAAGAAGCCGATGATCGGCGTCGCGAACGGCCACTCGACCATCACGCCCTGCAACTCCGGGCTGCAGAAGCTCGCCGACGCGGCGGTGGCCGGCATCGAGGCGGTCGGCGGCAATGCGCAGATCTTCGGCACGCCGACGATCAGCGACGGCATGGCGATGGGCACCGAAGGCATGAAGTACAGCCTGGTTTCGCGCGAGGTGATCGCCGACTGCATCGAGACCTGCGTCGGCGGCCAGTGGATGGACGGCGTGCTGGTGGTGGGCGGCTGCGACAAGAACATGCCCGGCGGCATGATGGGCATGCTGCGCGCCAACGTGCCGGCGATCTACGTCTACGGCGGCAC
>JAYSLR010000349.1:0-4011 GCA_043725365.1 Rhizobacter sp.
GCGCTGACCGGCCAGGCGATGCAGGCCTGGCTCAGCGTCTCGGGCGTCGACATCGCGACGATCGGCTTCCTCAGCCTGGTCGGCCTGCCCTACACCTTCAAGTTCCTGTGGGCGCCGCTGATGGACCGCTTCGAACTGCCCTGGCTCGGCCGGCGCCGCGGCTGGCTGGTGCTGACGCAGCTGGCACTGGCCGGCGCCTTGCTGTGGATGGCGGCGACCTCGCCGACCGGCGCGACGCGCGCCTTCGCGCTGCTCGCGCTGCTGGTCGCGTTCCTGTCGGCCTCGCAGGACGTGGTCGTCGATGCCTATCGTACCGATGCGCTGCACGCCAGCGAGCGCGGCCTGGGCTCGTCGCTGTTCGTGCTCGGCTACCGCTTCGCAATGATCCTGTCCGGCGGCATCGCGTTCATCTGGGTCGACCCGACGCAGGGCGGCGGCTGGACCTGGCCCGAGGTCTACCGCTTCATGGCCGGCGTGATGGCGGCGGCGGCGGTGTTCTCGTCGTTTGCGCTGCCGCGGCTGAAGGTCGCGCTGGTGCCGTCCAGCGTCGCGCGGCGCGACCTGCTCGGCTTCGTCGCGGTGCTTGCCGCGGTCGCGGTCGGCGTGCTCCTCAGCGAGCGCTTCGGCCCGCCGCTCGCGAACGCGCTGCTCGGCACCTGGCTGGGCAGCGGCGCCATGCCGGCGGCGCTGCAGGCGAAGTGGATCGACCTGGCCGCGCTGATGCTCGGTGTCGCGTTCACGTTGCCGCTGGCGGCGTGGGCCGCGCGGGCGGCGCGTTTCGAGACCCTGCTCGGCGGCCTGCGCAGCTACTTCGCGCAGCCCGGCGCGGCGGCCTTCCTCGCGTTCATCGTGCTCTACAAGCTCGGCGATGCGTTCGCCGGCTCGCTGATGACGCCGTTCCTGCTGCAGGCGATGCACTACAGCACCGCCGAGGTCGGCGTCGTCAACAAGGTGATCGGGCTGTGGCTGACGATCGGTGGCGCGCTGCTCGGCGGCGCGCTGATGCTGCGCCTGGGGCTGTGGCGCGCGCTGCTGCTGTTCGGCGTGCTGCAGATGGCGAGCAACCTCGGCTTCTGGTGGCTCGCGGTCAGCGGCCGCGGCCTGCTGCCGGGCCTGACGATTCCCGCGTTCGACTGGGGCTTCGTCAAGCTCGTCCATGCGACACCGGTCGACGGCGGGCTGCTGTTGGTGATCGCGGCCGAGAACCTCTCGGGCGGCATGGGCACCGCGGCCTTTCTCGCGTTCCTGATGAGCCTGTGCAACCAGCGCTTCACCGCGACCCAGTTCGCGCTGCTGAGCGCGTTCGCGTCGGTCGGGCGCGTCTGGGTCGGGCCGCTGGCCGGGGTGCTGGCCGAGTCGATCGGCTGGCCGGTGTTCTTCATCGTCTCGACCCTGGTCGCGCTGCCGGCCCTGGCGATGCTGTGGTGGATGCGTGCCGAGGTGCGCGCGCTCGAATACGATCCGGCGGTGTCCGTCGCCGACGACTGACGACGCGACCCTCGATGGCGACCCCCGACGACGACCGCGTGATGAACGAGACCCCGCCTTCGGCGGCCCTGCATTGCACCTGCCGCCTGCACACGCGCCGGCGCTTCGGCGCCGCGCTGCTCGCCGGAGCTGTGCTGCTGCAGCGGCCGGCCTGGGCCCGCGACGGCATCGAGGTCGGGCCCAAATCGTACGCGGCCGATCTGGTGCCGGCCGAGCAGATCGAACAGGCGGCGCGCCAGCAGTACGCGCAGCTGCTGCAGCAGGCTGCCGCGAAAGGCCTGGTGGCCGCGCCAGGCCACCCGCAGCTGGTTCGGCTGCGCACGATCGCGCAGCGGCTGATCCCGTTCACCTACGAGTGGAACGAGCGCGCCCGCCAGTGGCGCTGGGAGGTCAACCTGATCGCCAGCCCGCAGATCAACGCGTTCTGCATGCCGGGCGGCAAGATCGCCTTCTTCAGCGGCATCCTCAACAAGCTGAAGTTGAGCGACGACGAGGTCGCGATCGTGATGGGCCACGAAATGACCCATGCGCTGCGCGAGCACGCGCGCGAGCGCATCGGCAAGACCCTGGCCACGCGCGGCCTGATCGAGCTGGGTTCGGCGATCTTCGGGCTGGGCAACGGCGGGCGCTACCTCGCCGGGATGGGCGGCCAGCTGCTGACCTTGCAGTTCAGCCGCTCCGACGAGTCCGAGGCCGACCTCGTCGGCATGGATCTCGCCGCGCGTGCCGGCTACGACCCGCGCGCCGGCGTGACGCTGTGGCAGAAGATGGCGGGGGCGAACAAGAATGCGCCGCCGCAGTGGGTCTCGACCCACCCGTCGGGGCCGACGCGCATCCGCGACATCGAGGTCAACCTGCCGAAGGTCGAGCCGCTGTACCGGCGCGCGGCGAAGCCGGCCCAGCGCTTCGACCCGCCCCGCGCCGGCTGACGCCGCACGTGGCGCCGACCTACCAGCGCGCCGGCAGGGGCCGCAGGATCGCGAGTGCCGCGCCGCCGGTCGCCGTGTAGCCGCCGGCCTCCAGATCCTTCAGCAGGCGGCTGACCATCTCGCGCGAACAGCCCAGCCATTGAGCCATCTCTCGGTGCGTCGGCCGCTCGGCGATGACGCGCGTGCCGTTGGGCTGCGCCACCGACAACTCGCCCAGCAGCAGCAGCAGCCGGCCGTACACGTCGTTCAGCGCCAGCTGCTTGGTGCTCAGGGTTGCGGCGCGCGCGCGGCGGATGACCTTGCCGAGCAGGTCCAGCGCGAACTCCGGGTGCTCGGCGATGTGGCGCAGCAGCGTCGGCCGGGTCACGACGGCGCATTGGCAGGCCTCGAGCGCCTCGACCGTGGCCGAGCGCGCCCCGCCGTCCAGGCTCATCTCGCCGACGTACTCGCCGGGGCCGTAGCTGCCGTAGGTGATCTCGCGGTCGCGCTCGCCGCTGCCGAAGGCGCGCACCCGCCCGGACAGGATCACGAACAGGGTGTCGCCGTGATCGCCCTCCTCGATCAGCCGGTGGCCCTTGCGGTAGCGCCGCAGTTCGCCGCGGCGCGCCAGCAGGCGCAGGGAATCGGGCAGCACGGCAAGTGGGTCGGGGGGCGTCGGGGCAGGCGGCATGCGGGCCACGCGGCCCGAATGGCGGTGCCGGCGTGCAGCCCGATGCTAGCCGGCGGCGCCGGCGATCGCCCGATGCGTGCTCAGGCGCCGAGCAACCCGCGCATGACCTGCTCCGCGGTCGGCGCCTCGCGCAGCGCGCCCATCAGCGGCGGCAGCACCGCCACCTGCTGCACCAGCGCGCGGATGCTGGGCGCGCCGGTCTTCAGGCGGATGTTGCCGATCTGCGTGCGCACGGTGGAGATCGCCACGCCCACCTCGGCCGCGATCGCGGTCGGCGGCGTGCCGTTGCACAGCGCGGCGAGCACGCGGGTCTCGGCCGCCGTCAGCCCGTGACCGAGTGCGAAGCCCTGCACCGACAGCGCCTCGCAGACGCGGCGCTTGCCGAGTATCAGCAGCGTCACCGGGGCGTCGGCGTCCTGCGGCAGCGACAACGGCACGACCGACACGCTGACGCGCTGCGCAGCGCCGCCGAGCGTCAGCAGCTTGCGCAGGCCGCGCCGCGCGGCGCCGTGCAGCGCGTTGGCGAGCGGCAGCACGTCCGGCACCTGACGCGCTCGCAGCTCGCGGTCGAGCAGCTGCAGCGGATGCGTCGCGTCGAGCTCGCCACGGGCCGCGTGGTTCACGTGCAGCACATGCACCTCGTCGATCAGCAACAGCATGCCGTAGTCGATCTCGTCGAGCGTGGCGGCGAGCCAGCGCCGCGCGCGGTCCGGGGCCGGGCCGCGGGCCGTCGGCGCTTGCGCGGCTGGCGCTGCGCGGGTGTCGGCGTCGGCGAACTGAGGGGCGTCGTTGAACATGGCCTGGCTCCTGGGCTGCACCCGGTGCCGGAAGGCCGACGGGTTGAAACAGAGCGTAAGGCGGCCGGCCGGCGCGCTGCGGTGAATATGCCCGCGCGCGCCTGTGACTTATTTACCTCCCGGCGGG
>JAYSLR010000350.1:0-1517 GCA_043725365.1 Rhizobacter sp.
GGGATGCCGAGCTGGGGGCGGAGGAACGGTCGGTGCCACGCCGGGGCCTTGGTCGAGTGGTCGGGGGCTCGCGGCATGCTGCCACATCGAACCCCTGACGCCGGCGCGGCGCTGGAAAAGTTCGTTCAGCCCCCGGACGCGATCATCCAGTCCCGCAGCGCGATCAGTTCGGCGTGCACCTCCCGCGAGAACCCGCTCCGCCCCGTGCGTCCGTCGTCGAGGAGCTTGTCGAGCGCGGCCTGGCATTCGTCGGGCTCGGGCCAGACCCCCGCCAGTGCGTTGGCGATCCGAGGAAATTGCGAGCTGAGTTTTTCCGGACGCAGGTTCGGCGGTAGGCTCAGCAACCAGTCGATCGCATGACCGCTGACGGCGCGGTCGGTCGGCAGCGGCGCGCGGCGGAGTCGTTTCCACTGTGCCTGCGACACGACCGTCTCCACGTGAAACTGCGAGATCGATTCATCGTCGAGAACTCGCCGGGCCTCGCCAAAGTCGGTGATCTCGAACTCCAGACCCTCGTCTTTCCAGGTGGAAGGGGGAGAAGCGGGCGGCTTCTTGGGCGGATCCATCGATGCGATTTCCGGACAGGGCTTGAGTTGCAATCGTGCGCCCGTCGGGCGGCACATGCCATGCCCGTATCGGTCGCAGGGAATCAGGGCGTCGGGACATTCCGTGAGTTTTTCACGTCGGTGGCGAGGGGCACCGTGCCGCGCGCCGGGGCGGCGGCGATCGAGGCTCGCCATTGCCTCGCTCATATCAAACGATACGTGTTTGGACATATACGGGCAACCACGAACGATGGCAGTGCGGGGACGTGGCTCCCGCGCGTAGCATGCACTCCCCACCGCCGTCCGCGGCTCCTCTCGACAAAAGGCAGGCCTCAGTCCGTCGCGTCGAACAACCCATCGGAGACAGACATGACATTCACCCGTTCCCTGCACGCCGGCCTGCTCGCCGCCGCGCTCACGCTCGCCGGCCACGCCGTGGCGCAAGACAAAGGCACGATCGGCGTGTCGATGCCCACCAAGTCTTCGGCGCGCTGGATCTCCGACGGCGACAGCATGGTCAAGGTGCTGAAAGAAAAGGGCTACAAGGCCGACCTGCAATACGCCGACGACGACATCCCGAACCAGCTGGCGCAGGTAGAGAACATGATCACCAAGGGCGCCAAGGTGCTCGTCATCGCCGCCATCGACGGCACCACGCTCTCCGACGCCTTGCAGAAGGCGGCCGACAAGGGCGTCAAGGTGATCGCCTACGACCGGCTCATCAAGGGCTCGAAGAACGTCGACTACTACGCCACCTTCGACAACTTCCAGGTCGGCGTGCTGCAGGCGCAGTCGATCGAGAAGTCGCTCAGGCTGAAGGAAGGCAAGGGCCCGTTCAACATCGAGCTGTTCGGCGGCTCGCCCGACGACAATAACGCCTTCTTCTTCTACGACGGCGCGCTGTCGGTGCTCAAGCCCTACATCGACAAGGGCAAGCTCGTCGTGCGCAGCAAGCAGATGGGCATGGACAAG
>JAYSLR010000351.1:0-2130 GCA_043725365.1 Rhizobacter sp.
CACACACCAACGCCTGCTTCCCCTTCACGCGTGGTTACGCCTTCAGGCTGTGCTTCGAAAGCGGCAAATCACGAATGCGTTTGCCGGTCGCCGCGAAGATTGCGTTTAATACGGCGGGCGCAGCGACCGCAATGGTTGGTTCGCCCACACCGCCCCAGAACCCGCCAGATGCCATGATGACTGTCTCCACTTTCGGCATGTCCGCGAGCTTGAGCGTCGGGTAATCGGCAAAGTTGGTCTGCTCAATGCGCCCATCCTTGACCGTGCATTCCTGATACAGCGCGGCGGAAAGGCCGTAGACGAACGAGCCTTCAACCTGCGCTTCGATCTGCTGCGGATTCACCGCGTGGCCGGAGTCGGTCGCGGCGACGATGCGCAGGACCTTGAGCTCGCCGTCATCGCTGACCGAGACCTCGGCGCAGGCCGCCACGTAGCTACCGAAGCCCATGATCTGGGCCAGGCCGCGGAACACGCCGGGCGCTGCCGGCTTGCTCCACTGGACGCGCTCGGCCACCGCGTCGAGCACGGCGAGCTGCTTGGGCGAGCGCGCCAGCAGGCTGCGGCGCAGGGCCAGCGGATCCTGGCCGCTGGCGTGCGCCACCTCGTCGATGAAGGACTCGAGGTAGAGCGCGTTGTGATTGAGGTTGACGCCGCGCCAGAAGCCCGCCGGGATGTGCGGGTTGCGCATCGCATGGTCGATCAGCAGGTTCGGAATCGCGTAGCCGAACGCGCTCTCCTGGCCGCCCGCGTTCAGGCCCTGGAAAACGACCGGGTCCTTGCCGCCCTGCAGGGCCTGCGGCGCCGCGCTGGCCAGGATCGACTGGCCCGACAGGCGCATGTGCAGGCCGATCAGCCGGCCGTTGGCGTCGAGCCCCGCGGTCAGCTTGCACTGCGTGACCGGGTGGTAGCGGTCGTGGGTCATGTCTTCTTCGCGCGACCAGATCAGCTTGACCGGCCGGCCGGGAATCTGCCTGGCGATCGCGACCGCCTGCTGCAACCAGTCGTGCGCGCCGCGGCGGCCGAAGCCACCGCCCAGGAGCAGCTTGTTGACCTCGCACTTCGAGGCCGGCAGGCCGGCTGCTTCGGCGGTCGCCGCGAGCGCGGCCTCGCCGTTCTGGGTCGGTGCCCAGACTTCGCAGCGCTCTGGCGTCCAGCGCGCCGTCGCGTTCATGACCTCCATGGTCGCGTGCGCCTGGTGCGGATAGGAGTAAACCGCGGTGACGGTGCGCGCCGCACTGGCCAGAGCGCCCTTGGCGTCGCCCGCTGCGTTGCCGACAAAGGCTTGCACGTCGTCGAGCCCGGCGCGCAGCACGTCCGCGAAGCGCTCGCTCGAGGCCGCGGCGTTCGGACCTTCTTCCCATTCGACCTTCAACGCGTTCACCGCCGTCTTCGCGTGCCACCAGGTATCGGCGACCACGGCGACGGCGCTGTCGCCGACCTGCACCACCTTGAACACGCCCGGCCGGCCGCGGATCGCTGCCGCGTCGAATCGCGCGACCTTGCCGCCCACGACCGGGCAATCGCGGATCGCTGCGGTCAGCATTCCGGGCAGCCTCAGGTCCATGCCGTAGACCTGCGATCCATTGAGCTTGGCGACGGTGTCGAGGCGCTTCACCCGCTTGCCCGCGACATGCCAGTCCTTGGGGTCGCGCAGCTTGATCTCGCTCGGCACCGGCAAGCGCGCGGCGGCGGCGCAGACCTTGCCATAGGTCGTCGAGCGGCCCGAAGCGGCGTGCGTGACGACGCCCTTGGCCGCGACGCATTCCGAAGCCGCGACCTTCCACTCGTCGGCCGCCGCCTGGACCAGCATCATCCGCGCCGCAGCGCCGCCCTTTCTCACGTAGTCGTGCGACTCGCGGATGCCACGGCTGCCGCCGGTCGAAAAACTGCCCCAAGGCCGGCTGCGCGCGAGACTCTGGCCGGGGGTCGGGAATTCGGTGCTGACGCGTGCCCAGTCGCAATCGAGCTCCTCGGCGACGAGCTGGGCCAGGCCGGTCAGGCTGCCCTGCCCCATCTCCGAGCGGGCGATCCGGATCACGACACTGTCGTCGCCATGGACCACGACCCAGGCATTCAATTCCTGCGCGGCATCGGCCGCTTCGGCCGAAGGCAGGGCGAAGCCCAGCACCA
>JAYSLR010000352.1:0-19140 GCA_043725365.1 Rhizobacter sp.
CGCGATCAATGCCGACGGCTCGCCGATCCGCATCGACCACGCGTTCTCGTGGGAGCACCCGCTGAGCGCGCACGGGCTGATGCACAACGTGATCACGAACGCGGTCAAGGGCGACCCGTACCGCATCGACACGCTGCTGATCTTCATGGCCAACATGGCGTGGAACAGCAGCATGAACACGATGGCGGTGCGCGAGATGCTGAACCGCAAGGACGGTCCTGACGGAAAGACGGGCGAGTACATGATCCCGTTCCTCGTCGTCTGCGACGCGTTCCAGAGCGAGACCGTCGCGTTCGCCGACCTGGTGCTGCCGGACACGACCTACCTCGAGCGCCACGACGTGATGAGCATGCTCGACCGGCCGATCTCGGAGTTCGACGGCCCGGTCGACTCGGTGCGCGTGCCGGTGTTGCCGGTCACCGGCGAATGCAAGCCGTTCCAGGAGGTGCTGATCGAACTCGCGTCGCGGCTGAAGTTCCCGGCGTTCACGACCGGCGAGGGCGCGCGCAAGTTCAAGGACTATCCGGACTTCGTCGTCAACTTCCAGCCGTCGCCGGGCATCGGCTTCCTGATGGGCTGGCGCGGCAAGGACGGGCAGAGCCACCTGCGCGGCGAGCCGAACCCGAAGCAGTGGGAGATGTACGCGAAGAACGATTGCGTCTTCCAGTACCACATGCCCGAGAGCATGCACTTCATGCGCAACTGGAATCGCGAATACCTCGACTTCGCGAAGGACAAGGGCTGGCGCCAGAAGAACGACCCGGTCCAGCTCGCGATCTACAGCGACACGCTGCAGAGCTTCCGCCTCGCGGCGCAGGGCAAGAGCGCGGGCCGCCAGCCGCCCGAGCACCTGCGCGAGCGCATCGACACCTACTTCGACCCGCTGCCGTTCTGGTACGCGCCGCTCGAGGAGGCTGCGACCGACCTCGACGCGTATCCGCTGAATGCGATCACGCAGCGGCCGATGGCGATGTACCACTCGTGGGATTCGCAGAACGCCTGGCTGCGCCAGATCCACAGCCACAACTACCTGCAGGTGAACCCGCTGACCGCGCAGGCGGCCGGCATCGCGGACGGCGGCTGGTGCTGGGTCGAGAGCCAGTGGGGGAAGGTGCGCTGCATGATCCGATACAGCGAGGCGGTCGAGCCCGGCACCGTCTGGACCTGGAACGCGATCGGCAAGGCCGACGGCGCGTGGCAGCTCGCGCCCGGCGCCGACGAGGCGCGCAAGGGCTTCCTGCTGAACCACCTGATCAGCGAGGAGCTGCCGTTCGAGGGCTGCGACTCGAAGACGATCAGCAACTCGGACCCGATCACCGGCCAGGCCGGCTGGTACGACGTGCGCGTGCGCATCCGGCCGGCCGAACCCGAGGAACCCGAAGAGTCGTTCCCGCAGATCGCGACCGTGCCGGCCGCGCCCGGCGTGCGCGGCAAGGCGGCGCGCGTGTTGACCTATTTCGCGGGACGGAGCAAAGCATGATCCAGTGGCTCAAGGACCTGATGCAATCGAACCTGGTCGGTGACACGCCGGCCGGCAAGGCACCGCCGTCGCCACCGCCGAGCGCGCGCGCGTTGCCCGGCGAGACACTGGCGAAGCAGCTCGCGCTGGTCATCGACCTGAACGTCTGCGTCGGCTGCCATGCCTGCGTGACCTCGTGCAAGGAATGGAACACCTCGGGCAGTGCCGGCGCGCTCGCGGACCAGAACGCCTACGGCGCGAACCCGACCGGCACCTTCTTCAACCGCGTGCAGACCTACGAGGCCGGCATCTTCCCCGGCACCGACACGATCCACTTCCCGAAGAGCTGCCTGCACTGCGAGGACCCGCCCTGCGTGCCGGTGTGCCCGACCGGCGCGAGCTACAAGCGCAAGGAGGACGGCATTGTGCTGGTCGACTACGACAAGTGCATCGGCTGCAAGTACTGCGCATGGGCCTGCCCGTACGGCGCGCGCGAGCTCGACGAAGAGCGCCAGGTGATGACCAAGTGCACGCTGTGCGTGGACCGCATCTACGACGAGAAGCTGCCGGTGGCCGACCGCAAGCCCGCCTGCGTGAAGGCCTGCCCGACCGGCGCGCGCCTGTTCGGCGACGTGAAGGACCCGGAGTCGGAAGTGTCGAAGGCGATCCGCGAGCGCGGCGGCTACGCGCTGATGCCCGAGTGGGAGACGCAGCCGGCGAACCAGTACCTGCCGCGTCGCATCACGCAGTCGGCCGGAGAGCGCTCGTGAACCCGGCGTTCTCGGTCGTGGTCTTCACGACGATCGCCGGCGCGGCGCAGGGCCTGGTCGTCACGCTCGCGCTCGCGCTGCTGGCCGGCGTGCCGCTCGGTGCCGGCTTCGTCAGCGGCGCGCTGATCCTGGCCGAGGCGATGCTGCTGATCGGCCTCGGCGCCTCGTTCGGCCACCTCGGCCGGCCCGAGCGCGCCTGGCGCGCGGCGCTGATGTGGCGCACCTCGTGGCTGTCGCGCGAGGTCATCGTGCTGCCGGCGTTCATCGGCGTGGTCGGCCTGTGGTGGCTCGCGTGGCGCGCCGATGTCGACACGCCGCTGCTGCCGCTCGCGGCGATCGTCGTCGCCGCGCTGCTGTGGTACTGCACCGGCATGATCTACGCCTGCCTGCGCTTCATCCAGGAATGGGCGCAGCCGCTGACGGTGCCGAACTTCGCGCTGATCGGGCTGTCGTCGGGGCTGGTGCTCACCAGTGCGCTGGCCGCCTTCGCCGGCGAGACGGAGTTGCTGCGCGTCAGCGGCCCGGGCGCGCTGGTCGTCACGCTGGTCGCGTGGGCCACGCGCGTGCTGGCGCTGCGCCGCAACGCGACGCTGAAGCACAAGTCCAGCCTGCAGTCGGCGACCGGCATCCACGCGCCGAACCTGGTGCAGACCTCGATGGGCATGTCGGCCGGCGCCTTCAACACGCGCGAGTTCTTCCACGGCCGCACGCGGGCGCTGCTGAAGCAGGTCCGGCTCGGCTTCATCGTGCTCGGCTTCGCGCTGCCGGCGCTGTTCGCGCTGTGGGGCATCGCGAGCGGCGCGGCGCTGCCCTGGGCGCTGGCGCTGGCGTGCCAGGTGCCGGGGCTGCTGGCCGAGCGCTGGTTCTTCTTCGCGCAGGCGAAGCACCCGCAGAACCTGTACTACCAGGTCGTGTCCTGAGCGCCTGCGAGGCGCTCGCGACATTCGGGGTGAGGCAGGCGGCGCAGGGCTGCGGCGGCCAACGGCGGAACAGCGGGGGGATCCGGCCGCTTCTGCGCGCAGCGCGGGTGCGCTGCCGCTGGCATTCTCGGCGGAAGAATCAACCCCGAATCCCGCCCGACGAGCGCCTCGTCCCCGATGGAGTGTGATGGCCGCCCTGACCGAAGAACAAGCCCGTGGCTACATGCACAAGCTGCTGGCCGCGATGAGCCAGGCCGGCGGCTCCGACCTGTTCATCGCCTGCGACTTTCCGCCGAGCATGAAGTCCAACGGCAGCATGCAGCCGCTGACGGCGCAGAAGCTCAGCGCCGAGGCCGCGCGGATGCTCGCGCACGCGATGATGAACGAGGCCCAGCGCGAGGAATTCGAGCGCGAGATGGAGTGCAACTTCGCGATCTCGATCCCCGGGATCTCGCGCTTTCGCGTCAACGTCTACGTGCAGCAGCGCTGCGTCAGCATGGTGATCCGCACCATCGCCTCGGAAATCCCGAACTTCGAGAAGCTCGGCCTGCCCGAGGTGCTGAAGGACGTGGTGATGGCCAAGCGCGGGCTGGTGCTGGTGGTCGGCGCGACGGGCTCGGGCAAGTCGACCTCGCTGGCGGCGATGATCGACCACCGCAACCGCTCGTCGGCCGGCCACATCATCACGGTCGAGGACCCGGTCGAGTACGTGCACCCGTCGCAGAAGTCGCTGGTCACGCACCGCGAGGTCGGCATCGACACGCTGTCGTGGCGGCATGCGCTGAAGAACACGCTGCGGCAGGCGCCGGACGTGATCCTGATCGGCGAGATCCGCGACCCCGAGACCATGGAGCATGCGATCGCCTTCGCGGAGACCGGCCACCTGTGCCTCGGCACGCTGCACGCCAACAGCGCCAGCCAGACGATCGAGCGCATCATCAACTTCTTCCCCGAGGAGCGGCGCAACCAGCTGCTGATGGACCTGTCGGCGAACCTGCGCGCGATCGTCTCGCAGCGCCTGGTTCGGCGCGAGGACGGCAAGGGCCGCGCGGCGGCGATCGAGATCCTGCTGAACACGCCGACCATCGCCGAGCGCATCTTCCAGGGCGAGTTCCACGAGATCAAGGCGATCATGTCGAAGTCGCGCGAGCTCGGCATGCGCACCTTCGACTGGGCGCTGTTCGAGCTCTACAACGACGGCCTGATCAGCTTCGACGAGGCGCTGCGCAATGCCGACTCGGCGAACGAGCTGCGCCTGAACATCAAGCTGAAGAGCCCGCGCGGCGAGCCGCCGCCGTCGGCGTTCATGTCCCTGTCCATCGACACGGAGCCGACGGCCGCCGAGCTCGAGGAGCAGCGCCACCAGGAGGCGCAGAAGCAGCTCGACACGCGGCGCCGCCTCGAAGACGAGCAGCTCGAGAAGATGCGCGAGAAGAAGCGGTTGGCCGAAGCCGCCACGTCGGCAGCCAAGGCGAGCTGACGCGGATCGCCGCGCTGTGCCGCTTCGGCGCCGGTTCGGTCGCCGGCGACCGTGCGGCCGTCAATCGGGTCCGGCCGGCGTGCCCCCGTTCGCCAGGCTCGCGCGCGCCCGCTCGCTGACGCCGCGACCGACGCGCCCCGCGATGGCCAGCGCGGCCGGCGCCGCGAGCATGCGCGCGAAGGCGGCCTGCACCTGCGCGGCCGTCACCGCCGCCACCTGGTCGACGCGCTCGGCGTGCGACCTGACGCGCTGCAGCGCGAACAGGTCGAGCGCGGCGTCCTCGAGCCGGCGCGCCGGCCGTTCGCTCGCGCGCAACAGCCGCACCGCGAGCTGGTTGCGCGCGCGCTCGAGGTCGACCGGGTCGATCGCCTCGGCCTGGGCCCGCAGCGTCCTGGCGACTTCGCTCAGCACCTCGTCGAGCCGGTCGGCCTCGAACGAGGCCTCGACGACGAATTCGCCGCCGTGCACGAGCAGGTCGGCCGAGCAGGCGGCGTAGTAGACCAGCCCGCGCCGCTCGCGCAGCTCGGCCATCAGCGGCGAACTCATGCCCTCGCCGAACAGTGCCGCGGCGACCTCGCCGGTCGGGTCGGCGGCGAGCAGGCCGGGCAGCGGCCAGCCCAGCACCACGTGCGTCTGGCTGCTGCCGGTGATGCGGCGCGAGCGGATGCCGCCGCCCCAGGCCGGCGCCGCGATCTCGCTCGGCGTGCCGGGCGGCAGGCTCCCGAGCGCCGCCTCGGCCGCGGCGACGATGGCCGCCGGGTCGATGCCGCCGGCCGCCGCGACGATCACGTTGGCGCCGACGTAGTGGCGCTGCACCCAGCCGACCAGGTCGGCGCGGCGCAGCCGTTCGACGTTGCGGCGGCTGCCGATCACCGCCTGCGCGAGCGGGTGCAGCCCGTAGCAGGCGTGGTCGAACAGCCGGTAGGCGGTGGCCATCGGGTCGTCGTCGTCCTCGGTGTGCTCGTGCAGCAGCACCTGGCGCTCGCGCTCGACCTCGGCCTCCGGAAAGATCGACTCCCGCACCAGTTCGCCCAGCATCGCGACGAACCGCGGCGCGTGCGCGGCCAGCCCCGACATGTGGAACGCGGTGTGGTCCTTGTCGGTGTGCGCGTTGACGTCGGCACCGAGGCGCTCGGCGTCGAGGTTGATGCCGTGCGCATCGCGCGAGAGCGTGCCCTTGAACGCCATGTGCTCGACGAAGTGGCTGATGCCGTTCAGCGCCGCGCTCTCGTGCGCGCTGCCGGCACGCACGAACACGCTGACGCTGGCGGTGCGCCGCTGCGCCATCCGGATCGCGACGACGCGCACGCCGTTCGGCAGCCGCGTGACGGTGGTGTCGGGGTCGTCGGCGAGGGCAGGCATCGGGTGCCGATGGTACGGCGGAGCCGGCTCGACCCGCGCGGGTCAGGCCTCGCCGTTCAGCTTCAGCCCCGGCACCGGCCAGTCGTCGATCGCGATCAGCCGGCCGCTGCCCGACAGCGTGACGTAGGCGGTGCGCCGGTCCTTGCCGCCGAAGCACAGGTTGGTCGTGAAGCGGTCGGGCAGCGGCACGTGGCTGCTGGTGCGGCCGTCGGGGGAGACGATCGTGATGCCGCCGTGCATCAGGGTCGCGATGCAGAGGTTTCCGAAGGCGTCGACCGCCATCGAGTCGAAGCGCTGCCAGTGGTCGCCCGGCGAGGCCGCGAGCAGGCGGCCGCCGTGCGGCGACGGCCAGCCGTCCTTGCGCACCCGGCCCGGCGCGGCGATGTCGAAGGCCCACAGGCGCGCGCCTTCGGTCTCGGCGTAGTACAGCGTGTTGCCGTCGGGCGAGAGCGCGATGCCGTTCGGCGTCATCACCGGGCGCGCGATCACGTGCACCGCGCTGCCGTCGGGGCGGCCGTAGAACACGCCGCCGCGGTCGAGTTCGGTCTCGCGCACCTTGCCGAGGTCGGTGAAATAGAAGCCGCCGTGGGCGTCGAACACGATGTCGTTCGGCCCGCGCAGGCCCAAGCCCTCGACCGTGTCGTACAGGCGCTCGAAGCGGCCGGTCGCGAGGTCGACGCGCTCGATGCGCCCGCCCGAATAGTCTTCGGCCTGGCCGATGGGCCGGTGCGTGCCGTCGCTCTCGGTGCCCCAGCGGAAGCCGCCGTTGTTGCAGACGTAGACCGCACCGTCGGGCCCGATCGCGGCGCCGTTCGGTCCGCCGCCGAGGTCGGCGACGACCTGCACGCGGCCGTCGGGCGTGACGCGGCTGAGCGTGCCGCGCGCGATCTCGACCAGCACCACCGAGCCGTCGTCCATCGCGATCGGGCCTTCGGGGAACTGCAGGCCGGTGGCCATCTCGCGGATCTTCATCGCGTGTCCTCTCGCAGCGTTAACCGGCCCTGGTCCGCGCCGGGCACGGCCGGCGCCTGTCGGTGCGCGTGATTCTGCACCGCGCGCTCAGCCGCGCCGCACGCCCAGCGCGAGGAACACGGTGCCGCCGAGCAGGGGCTTCACCGTCAGCTCGTCGAGCGAGGCCGCGAGCAGGCTCCAGGGCCGGTTCAGCCCCTCGAGCGAGCTGACCGAGTGCAGCGCCGCGCCGAGCACGAACAGGTTCAGCGGCCAGGCCCAGACGCCGGCCCACTGCAGCCCGCAGGCGGCGACCCGCGCGCCCGGCCGCAGCGCGCCGGCCACGTTCGCGAGCGCGCGCGGCTCACGCAGGATGTCGTGCGTGAAATGGAACAGCGCGGCGTCGGCGCGGCATGCGAACGCGGCGTCTTCGACCGAGGACTGGATCAGCGTCACGTTGCGCCAGCGCTGCCGGCGCACGCAGTCGCGCGCCTGCGCGAGCATCTCGGGGCACTGCTCGACGCCGACGATCCGGCCCGCGGTGCCGACCGCCCGGTGCAGCAGCGGCAGGCTCAGGCCGGTGCCGCAGCCGACGTCGATCACGGTGTCGCCGCGCCGCAGTGCGAGCTGCGCGATCGCGTTGCGGCGGATCGGCTCCAGCAGCGCGAGCTCGGTGTTGTAGACCGACGCGCGGCGCCGGTACTGCGCCAGTGCTGCGGCATGCGGGTTCGGCGGGGTCGGGCGGGCAGGGGCGTTCATGCGGTGGCCATGCCCGGTTCCCGGGCGTCGGGCTTTGATGCTACGCCGCAGCGCGCCGCTCAGTCGGCGAAGTGCTGGCTCAGCAGCGCGGTAGGAAGCCGTCCGCGCAGGCCGATCGCGACCAGCGCCGGGCCGCCGCGCGGCTCGCCGGTGCGGCGCAGCGCGCCGTGGCGGCCCGCGAACTGCAGCTCCGACCAGCCGATGCGGCCGTCCGGCTCGGCGGTGCGCAGCACGCCCTTCAGCCGCAGCAGGCCGGGCGGCGTGGCGCGCAGCCACGCCTTCAGCGCGCGCGCGTCGAACACGTGCGCCGGGCGGCAGGACCAGGTGTCGAACAGCGTGCCGTGCTCGGGCGACGCATCGGCGTGCGGATGATCGTGGTCGTCGTCGTGGTCGTGAGCGCAGGCGTCGGCGCCGACCGTTCGATCGGCCGGCAGGGGCAAGGCCAGCCCGCTCAGCATCGCGAGCGGCAGTTCGGCGTGCGCCGTCTCGAACTGCGGCGTGCGGCCGGCGATGGACTCGATCCAGCCGCGCAGCGCGGCGCGCTCGGTCGCATCGACCCGGTCGATCTTGTTGACGACGATCAGGTCCGCGGCCTTCAGCTGGCGCTCGACCGTGTCGGTCAGCAGCGGGTCGCGCCACTGCGCCCGCGCGACGCTCGCATCGACCAGCACGATCACGCCGTCCAGGCTCAGCCCCGGGTCGGCGCGGCCGAGCTGCGCGATGCGCCACGGGTCGGAGACGCCGCTGGCCTCGATCACGACCGCGTCGAACGCGTCCGGGGCCTCGAGCACGCGGATCAGCGCGCCGCTGAGGTCGTCGCCGATCTGGCAGCAGACGCAGCCGTTGCTGAGCGCGATGGTCTCGCCGGTGTTCGCGGCGATCAGCTCGGCGTCGATGTTCAGCGCGCCG
Source organism: Rhizobacter sp. (assembly GCA_043725365.1). Taxonomy (GTDB): domain Bacteria; phylum Pseudomonadota; class Gammaproteobacteria; order Burkholderiales; family Burkholderiaceae_C; genus LMDS01. Next base: position 8,608 of record JAYSLR010000352.1, read on the forward strand.
AAGTCGTTGACCAGCACCGCCAGCCGCGCACCGCCGGCGTCACGCAGCCAGCGGTTCAGCAGCGTGGTCTTGCCGGCGCCGAGGAAGCCGCCGATCACGGTCAGCGGCAGGCGCTTCGGCGGGGCGGGCGCCGGGCTCACGTCGGGCGCCCGCCGAGCACGGTGCCGGCGATGCGCAGGTCCTTCAGCGCCGCCGGGTCGACCGCGCTCGGGTCCTCGTCGAGCACGCAGAAGTCGGCGAACTTGCCGACCTCGATCGAGCCGATGCGGTCGTCCAGGCCGAGCGTGTAGGCGGCCCCGAGCGTGATCGTGCGCAGCGCGTCGGCCACCGAGATGCGCTCGGTCGCGCCGAGCACGTGGCCCGACGACGTGACGCGGTTGACCGCACACCACGCGGTGAACAGCGGTGCGAGCGCGGTGATCGGCGCGTCGGAATGGATCGCGAGCGGCACGCCCAGGCGCAACGCGGTCGCGCACGCGTCCATGCGTTCGGCGCGATCGGGGCCGAGCGTCAGCGTGCGGTGCGCATCGCCCCAGTAGTACAGGTGGTTCGCGAACAGGTTCGCGCACACGCCCAGGTTCGCCATGCGGCGGAACAGCGCCTCGTCGGCCATCTGGCAGTGCTGCAGCGTGTGGCGGTGGTCGCGTCGCGGTGTGCGCGCGAGCGCGGCGTCGAGGGCGTCGAGCGCGACCTCGGTCGCCTCGTCGCCGTTGGTGTGGATGTGCAGGTGGAAGCCCTGCGCATGGAAGTAGTCGATCGACGCCTTCAGCTGCGCGGGCGACTGGTTCCAGATGCCGTTCGGGTGGCCGTTGAAGTAGCCCGGCCAGCGCAGCCGCGCCGAGAAGCCCTGGATCGAACCGTCGGCAAACAGCTTGACGATGCCGTAGTGCAGCTTGTCGGTGTTCGCGGCCATGCGCCCGCGCAGCATCGCCGCCTGCTCCTGCATCGAGCGCGCGTGGTTCAGCGACATCGCGCCCGGCACGATGCGCACCGGAAAGTCCGCCTCGGCGGTCACGCGCGCAAGCGTCGCGTAGCCTTCGTCCGACGGGTCGTTGCCCAGATCCGCCGAGGTCGTGACGCCGGCGCGCTGCGCGAGCTCGCCGAACCTGCGCAGCCCGCTCTCGCTGGTGCCGGCGGCGCGAAAGCCGTTGCCGATCACGCGCAGCACCGGGAACATCGCGGCGAACTCCTGCAGCTCGCCGGTCGGCTCGCCGTCCCGGAAACGCGCGATGCCCTCGACCTCGGTGTCGCGGTCGATGCCGGCGCTGCGCAGTGCGGCGCGGTTGACGTTCAGCAGGTGGTGGCTCGCGTGCAGGATCACGACCGGCCGCGTCGTCGAGACGCGGTCCAGATGCTCGACCGTCATCCGCTCGGCGCCGAAGAAGATCGGGTCGAAGCCCCAGGCCAGCAGCGGCGCGGCGGGATCGGTCATCGCGGCCTCGGCCGCGCGCAGCTGCTCGACCACCTCGTCGAAGCTGCGGCAGCCCGGCCACGCAAGACCGGACGGTGCCGGCCGGGCATGGAAGCCGACATACGAATACTGCGCCAGGCCGCCGGCCGTCAGGTGCGCATGGCCCTCGACGAGGCCGGGCATCAGCACCTGGTCGGCGAAGCGGCTGTCGAGCGTGTGCTCGCCCCAGGCCGCAGCGCGTGCGAGGTCGCCGACCGCGAGCACGCGGCCGTCGCGCACCGCGACGTGCGTGGCGTGCGGCTGGGCCGCGTTCATCGTCAGGATCCGGCGTGCGACGTAGACGGTGATGGCGGACATGCGGTCCTTCTCGACAAGCGGCTGCGGATCAGGCGCGGGCCGGGAACACGCGGCCCGACAGCACCGTCCCCCAGACGCGCACGTCCTTCAGCGCCGCGGGCGCGACCGCGAGCGGGTCGTCCTCGAGCACGCAGAAGTCGGCGCGCTTGCCGCACTCGATGCTGCCGATCTCGTCGTCGAGCTTCAGCGTCCACGCGGCGCCGAGCGTGATCGCGTGCAGCGCCTGCGGCACCGTCAGCCGTTCGGCGGCGCCGAGCACGCGGCCCTTGGGCGTGACGCGGTTCACCGCGCACCACGCGACGTGCAGCGGGCCGAGCGGCGTGACCGGCGCATCGGAATGGATCGACAGCGCCACGCCGGCCGCCAGCGCGCTCGCGCAGGCGTCGAGGCGGTTCGCGCGGTCCGGGCCCATCGTCGTCTCGTAGTGCTGGTCGCCCCAGTACCAGAGGTGGTTCGCGAACAGGTTCGCGCTCAGGCCGAGCGCGGCCATGCGGCGGAACAGCGGCGCGTCGATCATCTGGCCGTGCTGCAGCGTGTGGCGGTGGTCGGGGCGCGGCGCGCGCGTCAGCACGCGCTCGATCGCGTCGATCGCGGCCTCGCTCGCCTCGTCGCCGTTCGTGTGGGTGTGGATCGTCAGCCCGGCGCGGTGGTAGGCCTCGAAGTCGGCCTCGTACTGCGCCGGCGCGGTGACCCAGATGCCGTTCGGTGCGCCGTTGAAGTGCCCCGGCCAGCGCAGCCGCGCCGAGAAGCCCTGGATCGAGCCGTCGAGCATCATCTTGACCAGCCCGTAGCGCAGCCGGTCGGTGTTGCGCGGCAGCAGCGCCTTCACGTGCTCGGCACCGGCGGCCGCACCGTGCGTGCCGTGGAAGGCCTGGAACGCCGGCAGGATGCGCACGCCGACCGCATCGTCGGCGAGCACGGTCTCGAGCGTGCGGCAATCGTCGTCGCCGAGCTTGTTGACGAGGTCGGTCGCGGTCGTCACGCCCTGCAGGCACGCGAGCCGCGCGAACGAGCGCACGCCGGCCTCGGTCATCGGCGCGAGCAGCCCGGCGTTGCCGATCTTGCGCAGCACCAGGAACATCGCGGCCGGTTCCTGCAGCTCGCCGGTGGGTTCGCCGTCGTCGGCGCCGCCCGCGAACTTGACCACGCCCTCGACCTCGTTGTCGCGCGTGATCCCGGCCAGCCGCAGCATCGCGCTGTTGACGTTCATCAGGTGGCCGTTCGCGTGCGCGATCACGATCGGCCGCGTCGCGCTGGCGCGGTCGACGTGCGCGACCGTCATCCGTTCGCCGCCGAAGTAGATCGGGTCGAAGCCCCAGGCGATCAGCGGCTCGGTCGCGGGCAGGCCCTGCGCGCTCATCTGCGCGTCGACCTCGGCCAGGCGCGCGACCACCGCGTCCATCGAGCGCATGCCGCTCCAGACGATGCCCTGCGGGTCGCGCCGGTCGAACCAGCCGGTGTAGGTCCAGTCCCACATGCTGCCTTCCTTCAGGTGGCAGTGGCCCTCGATCAGGCCGGGCAGCAGCACCTTGTCGGCGAAGCGCTGGTCGAGCGTGTGCGCGCCCCAGGCCGCCAGCTCGGCGAGCGTGCCGACACCGAGGATGCGACCGTCGCGCACCGCGACGTGCGACGCCTCGGGCTGCATCGGGTTCATCGTGATGATCTTGCGGGCGGAATAGATCGTCGTGGTCATGGGTTCAGGTGGTGGGAAGGGTCAGCGGGGCGCGCGGCACGCCGTCGACGAGCTCGACGCGGCGGCAGCGCACCCAGTGGCCGGCCGCGACCTCGCGCAGCGGCGGCAGCTCGGCCGCGCAGGCCGGCTCGGCGACCGGGCAACGGCCGGCGAAGCGGCAGCCGGGCGGCGGGTTGATCGGGCTCGGCGGGTCGCCGGCGAGCTTGATGCGCTGCGCGGCGCGCGTGCGCCCGCCGTGCACGGTGGGCACCGCCGACATCAGCGCGACGCTGTACGGGTGGAGCGGGTTCGCGAAGAAGGCCTTGCGCGGCCCGCGTTCGACGATCTGGCCGAGGTACATCACCGCGATGTCGTCGCAGATGTGCTCGACGACCGCCATGTCGTGCGAGATGAACAGGTAGGTCAGGCCGAGCTCGCGCTGCAGCCGCGCGAGCAGGTTCAGGATCTGCGCGCGGATCGCGATGTCCAGCGCCGACACCGGCTCGTCGCAGACCACCAGTTCGGGGTTCGTCGCGAGGGCGCGTGCGATGTTGATGCGCTGGCGCTGGCCGCCCGAGAACTGGTGCGGGAACAGCTGCTGCTGCTCGGGTCGCAGCCCGACCGCGGTGAACAGCTCGGCGACGCGCTCGACCCGCTGCGCCGGGGTGCCGACGTTCATCAGGTCGAGCGGCGCACGCACCGCCGCGCCGGCGCGCTCGCGCGGGTTCAGCGACGAGAACGGGTCCTGGAAGATGATCTGCAGGCGCCTGCGCGCCAGGCGCAGCTTCTCGCCCTCGAGCGCGCCGAGGTCGGTGTCGCCGAGCTGGATCTGGCCGGCGGTGACCGGCGACAGCCGCATCACGGCGAGCGCCGTCGTCGTCTTGCCCGAACCCGATTCGCCGACGATCGCCAGCGTCGTGCCGCGCCTCACGTCGAACGAGACCCCGTCGACGGCCTTGACGACCTCGCGCGCGCCGAACCAGCCCGACTTCGCGCGCGGGAAGTGGACCTTCAGGTCGTTGACCGACAGCAGTACATCGTTCCTGACCGGCGCGTTCATGCGGCGACCCTCCGGTCCTCGGCGTGCAGCCAGCAGGCCGCACCGTGACCGCCCGCGCCGTCGAGCGCGAACAACGGCGGCACCTCGGCGGCGCAGCGTGCCAGCGCGTGCGGGCAGCGCTCGCGGAACGCGCAGCCGCTGCCGAGTTCCCAGATCGACGGCACGACGCCGGCGATCTCGGTGAGCTCGACCCGATCGCTGTCGGTCGCGGCCTGCGTGCTGCTGCCGAGTTCGGGCAGGCAGTCGATCAGGCCGCGCGTGTACGGGTGGCCGGGTGCGCCGAGCACCTGCGCGGTCGTGCCCTGTTCGATCACGCGGCCGGCGTACATCACCATCACGCGGTCGGCCATCTCGGCGACCGCGCCCATGTCGTGCGTGATCAGCAGGATCGCCGTGCCCTTGTCGCGCTGCAACTCGCGCAGCAGGTCGAAGATCTGCGCCTGCACCGTGACGTCGAGCGCGGTGGTCGGTTCGTCGGCGATCAGGATGTCGGGGCGGCAGGCCAGTGCCATCGCGATCATCACGCGCTGGCGCATGCCGCCGGAAAGCTGGTGCGGGTACTCGTCGACGCGTTGGCCCGGCGCCGGGATGCCGACCTGCTGCAGCATCTCGATAGCGCGCGCGCGCGCCGCGGCCGCATCGAGCCCGGCGTGCAGGCGCAGCGACTCGCCGATCTGGTCGCCGACGGTCAGCACCGGGTTCAGCGAGGTCATCGGCTCCTGGAAGATCATCGAGATGCGGTTGCCGCGCACCTCGCGCATGCGTTCCATGCTGGCGGCGACGAGGTCCTCGCCCTGGAACATCACGCGGCCGCTGCTGATGCGCCCGGGCGGGGACGGGATCAGCCGCAGCAGCGCGAGCGCGGTCATGCTCTTGCCGCAGCCGGATTCGCCGACGACGCACAGCGTCTCGCCGGCGTTGATCTCGAAGTCGACGCCGTTCAGCACCAGCGCCTTGCCGCGGCGCGTCTTGAACTCGACGCGCAGGTCCTGCACCTTCAGCAGCGGCTCGCTCATCAGCGCTCCCTCAGCTTCGGATTCAGCGCGTCGTTCAGGCCGTCGCCGATCAGGCTGACCGCGAGCACGGTGACGAAGATCGCCGCGCCGGGGAACGCCACCGCCCACCAGCACGACAGCACGTACTGGCGCGACGAACCGATCATCAGCCCCCAGCTCATCTGGTTCGGGTCGCCCAGCCCGAGGAACGACAGGCCGGCCTCGAACAGGATCGCCGCGCCGACCGCCAGGGTCGCCGAGACGATCAGCGGCGGCAGTGCGTTCGGCAGGATCACCTTCCAGATGATGCGGGCGTTCTTCGCGCCGATCGCGCGCTCGGCGCGCACGAACTCCAGGCCGCGGTACTTCATGAACTCGGCGCGGGTGAGCCGCGCGGTGCCGGTCCAGCTGACGATGCCGATCGCCAGCGTCACGGTGACGATCGACGGCGTGAACAGCGTCACCACCACCATCGCGAACAGCAGCGCCGGCAGCACCTGGAAGAACTCGGTGATGCGCATCAGCACAGCGTCGACCTTGCCGCCGTAGTAGCCGGCGAACGCGCCTATTCCGATGCCGATCACGACCGACAGCAGCGCCGCGACCGCGCCGACCGTCAGCGTCGCGCGGCCGCCGTAGATCAGCGTCGTCAGCACGTCGCGGCCGAGGTAGTCGGTGCCGAGCCAGGCGTCCTCGGTGAACGGTGGCGTCAGCGGCGCGGCCCTGATCTCGAACGGATCGGCGGGGTGGACCCACGGCCCGGCGATCGAGACGGCGAGGATCAGGAACAGCATCACCGTGCCGGCGATCGCCGACGGGTTGCGCACGAACATGCGCAGCGCCTCGACGGTCGGATGCTCGACCTTCGGTGCCGGCTTCGCGGCGGATGCGGGAATGACGACGGTGTTCATGCGGCCCTGATGCGCGGGTCGATGAGGCGGTAGGCGAGGTCGGTCAGGATGTTCATCACGATCACGACGATCGACGAGAACAGCAGCACGCCGAGGATCGTCGGGTAGTCGCGCCGCAGCACCGAGTCGAAGGCCAGGCGCCCGAGCCCGGGCCAGTTGAAGACCGTCTCGACCAGGATCGCGCCGGCCAGCACGTTGCCGAACTGCAGCCCGAGCACCGTGACCACCGGCAGCAGCGCATTGCGCAGCGCGTGCTTGTACATCACGACGCGGTCGGGCAGGCCCTTGGCGCGCGCGGTGCGGATGAAGTCGGCGCCGAGCACGTCGAGCATCGACGAGCGCGCCAGCCGGCTGTACTGCGCGAGGTAGACCAGGCTCAGCGTCAGCGTCGGCAGGATCAGGTGGTAGAGCACGTCGATCACGTCGTGGATGCCGCCGCCGCTGGCGTCGACCGCGCGCATGCCCGAGACCGGCAGGATCGGCAGCACGCTGGCGAACAGGATCACCAGCATGATGCCCATCCAGAACACGGGCGCCGCGAAACCGACCATGCTCAGCACCGTGATGAACTGCGACAGCACGCCGTTCGGCTTGCGCGACGACAACACGCCCAGCGTGGTGCCGACCACGAAGGCGGCGAGCACCGAACTCACGACCAGCAGCAGCGTCGCCGGCACGCGCTCGGCGATCATCGAGACCACCGGCAGGTTGAAGAAGTACGAGTAGCCGAGATCGCCGCGCACCACCTTGCCCAGGTAGATCGCAAGCTGCACCGGCAGCGGCTTGTCCAGGCCGTACTGCGTGCGCAGCTGCGCCATCAGCTCCGGGCTCATGCCGCCGCTGGCGCCGGCGATCGTCTCGACCGGGTCGCCGGGCGCGGCGTGCACCAGCACGAAGTTCAGCACCACGACCGCGAGGATCAGGGCCAGGCCCTGGAGGATGCGCGACAGCAGGTTGCGTGCGAGGTTCACCGCGCGGAGCCTACTTGATGTAGACCTCGTCGTACGGCGACATCGGCCCCCAGATCGTCGTCGGCACATTGCCGACCTTCTTGCTCGCGACGGTGTGGTACGGCACCACGTTGATGAAGTCGATCGGCAGCTCGTCGGTCACGATCTTCTGGAAGGCCGCGTAGTAGGCCTTGCGCTTGACCGGGTCGGTGATCTGGCCGGCGCTGTTCAGCAGCTCGTCGACCTTCGGGTTGCTGTACGACTGGGTGTTGGTCCAGACGATCGGCTTGATGTTGGTCGACAGGTAGGTGCGCGCCACGCCGATCACCGGGTCGCCCCAGTTGAAGACGAGGTCCATCGACAGGTCGAAATCGTGCGTCGCCATGCGCTTGGCCCAGGCCGGGAAGTCCGCCGATGCGCGCACCTCGACCGTGATGCCGACCTTCTTCAGCTGGCCGCGGATGTACTCGGCCACGTTCTTCTGCTGGTCGTCGGCGCCGGGCAGGTAGTCGATCGTCAGCTTGAAGCGCTCGCCGTCCGGGCCCGCCTTGTGGCCGGCGGCGTCGAGCAGCGCGGCCGCCTTCTTCAGGTCGAGCGGGTACTTGACCATGTCGGTCACGGCGAACGGGCTGCTCGCGACGATCGGGCCGTCGGCCGGTACCGCGAAGCCACCCATCAGCGCCTTGGTGATGAAGTTCTTGTCGATCGAGTAGGCGATCGCCTTGCGCACGTTGACGTCGTTGAGCGGCTTCTTCGCGGTGTTGAACGCGAGCCAGTTCAGCGGGCCGATGCCTTCGTAGCCCTTCGCCGTCAGCGTCAGGTTCTTCTCGCCGGCCAGCCGTTTCAGGTCGGTCGGTGTCGTGATGAACGGCAGCATCTGCACGTCGCCGCGCTCCAGGCTCAGCAGCAGGCTCGCCGGATCGGGCGAGATCGTCATGATGACCTTGTCGAGGTAGGGCTTGCCCGGCAGGAAGAACTTGTCGAAGCGCTCCAGCACGATGCGCTGGCTGGGCTTGAACTCGGTCACGCGGAACGGCCCCGAGCCGACCACGTCGGTGCTGTTGCGCGGGTGGTTTTTCAGGTCCTGGCCGTCGCCGTAGATGTGCTTGGGCAGGATCGGGCACAGCGCCGGGCTCATCGCCAGGATGATCGCCGGGTGCGGCACGCTCATCCGGATGATCGCGGTGGTCGCGTCCGGCGTGTCGACCTTCTCGACCGGCGCGAGCATGGTCTGGAACGGGTGGTTCGCCTTGATCGCCATGATCGAGAACGCGACGTCGGCCGAGGTGATCGGCTTGCCGTCGTGGAACACCGCGTTCTTGCGCAGGTTCAGCGTCAGGCTCTTGCCGTCGTCGGCGAGCTTCCACGATTCGGCCAGGTAGGGCTGGGCCTGCCACTTGTCGTCGAAGCGCAGCGGGCTCGCGAAGATCTGCGTCGACGGCATCGCCGTGGCGATGCCCGACTGCACCGCGCCGTTCAGGTGGCGCGGCGTCTGCGTGCTGCCGATCACGAGCGTGCCGCCGCGCTTGGGTTGCTCCTGTGCCGCGACCGGCAGCGACAGGGTGGCGCCGGTGGCGGCAATCAGCGCGAGCGTGTCGCGGCGGGTCAGAAGGGAACTGAGCATCTCGAATCTCTCCAGTGGGGAACCGCAGCAGCGTGGTTGAAACACCGGACGCTGTCAACGAAGGAAACACGCAAGCGACATGCCGAACCGTGGAGCCAGCACCGACCTTTCGATGGAGCCAGCGCGGCGGGCGGGCCGCGTCAGAGCTTTTCGTCGCGCAGCCAGTACCACTTGTAGAGGAAACGCTGGCCGAAGCGGCGGAACGGCGCGAACGCCGGCGACTCGACCAGCCCGAGCACGTTCGGGAACGGCAGCGGCGAGTCGTAGATCGGCAGCCTGAACACGTCGCGACCCGCGTCCGTGCCGGCCACGCGCTCGGCCAGGCGCTTGCCGGCCCAGGTCGAGAACGACACGCCGTTGCCACCGTAGCCGACCGCGTACCAGACGCTGCGCGAAGGATCGGGACGCGCGATGCGCGGCATCATGTCATGGCTCACGTCGACCCAGCCCCACCACGAATAGTCGATCGGGATCCCGGCCAGCGGCGGGAACTTGCGCGCGATCGCGTCGGTCAGCAGCTTCAGGTGCGCCGGGTCCTCGGCATCGGCGCCGGTCACCGCGCTGCGGCTGCCGAGCTGCAGCCGGTTGCCCTTCAGCAGCCGGTAGTAGAAGCGCAGCGTGCGCGTGTCGGTCAGGAAGGTCTCGGAGCGGAAGTTGCACGCCGTCAGCTCGGCCTCGGTGAGCACGCGCGTGACCACCGAGTTCGACAGGATCGGCATGATCTTGTTCTTCAGCAGCGGGTTCAGCGCCTGCCCGGTGTAGCCGCCGGTGCAGACCGCGACGCGCTTCGCGCGCACCGTGCCGCCGGGGGTGAGCAGATGGTGCACGCCGCCCACCGTCTGCCAGCCCTGCACCGGGCTCGCCGGGTGGATGGTCGCACCGAGCGCGCGTGCCTGCCGTATCAGCCCGAAGGTGAACTTCAGCGGGTGGATGCCGACGCCCTCGGCTTCGAGCATGCCGCCGGCGGTCTCGCGCTCGTCGCAGTAGTCGCGGCGGATCTCCTCGGCGCTGAGCATGCGCGCCGCGTAGCCGAAGGTCTCGTTCATCACGCGCGCCTCGGCGCGCAGTGCCGCCAGCTTCTCGGGCCGGTGGGCGAGGTAGAGGTGGCCGCCGTCGAACGCGTCGCAGTCGATCTGCCGCGTCAACGCTCGGAAGTTTTCGAAGCCGGTGCGGATCTCGGTGTCCAGCGCCTTCGCGGTGTCGAGGCCCCAGCGCGTGATCCACTGCGAGCGCTTCAGCCGGCCGCTCGCGTTCTGGCCCTGGCCGCCGCTGCGGCTGGAGCAGCCCCAGGAGGTCTGGTTCGCCTCGAGCACGACCGCGCGGATGCCGTGCTCCTGCGCGAGGTACAGCGCGGTCGAGATGCCGGTCGAGCCGGAGCCGATGATCGCGACGTCGACATCGATGTCGTGCGTGATCGGGCCGTCGTCGTCGGGCGGTGTGCCGGCGCTGGCGACCCAGTACGTCGGTGCGTACGCGCGGCCGGCGCCCGGGTTCGGCGCGACCAGCGGGTCGTATCGAGGGTCATAACGCTTCTCGGCCGGCAGCGACGTGCC
>JAYSLR010000353.1:0-1945 GCA_043725365.1 Rhizobacter sp.
CCCGGATTATTCACGAAGCGTAGCCAACAAGAAGACCTCCGCGTGGTAGAAAGGCGTTGTCGAGGCGCTCTTCTTCCAAGGACGGAGGTCTTCGCGTGCGTGACTCTACCACGACACCGTGTGTGCTGTTCCCGGAGTTGTTCGACCGGCCGCTCATCGCCGCGTTCGACGTCCCCAACGCCAGCTCTGACGGCGGCGCGTTGCTGCTCAAGGCCATGGATGGCCGGCTCGGCTTGATCCCTCGGCTGGCCGCCGCGCTGGTCGATGAGCGGCAGGCCGGCAAGGTCCGCCACGGCCTGATCGACCTGCTCGGGCAGCGCATCTACGGCCTAGCGCTCGGCTACGAGGACGCCAACGACGCCGCACGGCTCGCCGACGATCCGATGCACAAGCTGCTGCTGGGGCGTGATCCGATCACCGGTGAGGCGCTGGCCTCGCAGCCGACGCTGTCGCGGTTCGAGAACGACGTCACGCGTGGCGAGCTGCTGGCGATGGGCGACGCCCTGTTCGAGACGGTCCTGGACCGGCACCGCAAGCGCCGGCGCAAGGTGCGCCGGATCACCGTCGATCTCGACGTCACCGACGATCCCACGCACGGCGCGCAGCAGATGGCGTTCTTCAACGGCTTCTACGACACTTGGTGCTATCTGCCGCTGCTGGCGTTCCTGACCTTCGACCGCGAACGCGAGCAGTTCCTGTGCGCCGCGGCGCTGCGGCCCGGCAACGCGGCCACCCATGCCGGCGCGCTCACGCTGCTCAAGCGCATCGTCGGCCGGCTGCAGGAACGCTTCCCCCGGGCCCGCATTCGGGTGCGTCTCGACGGCGGCTTCGCCGCGCCAGAGCTGTTCGAGTTCTTCGACGAGGTCGGGGTCGAGTACGTGGTCGCGATGGCGAAGAACAAGGTCCTCGAGCGCCAGGCCGACCTCGACATGATCGTCGCGAAGGTCTTGAGCGACGCGACGGGCAGGACCGAGCACGTCTACACCGACTTCGCCTACGCCGCCGGCACGTGGAGCCGTGAACGTCGCGTTGTGTGCAAGGCCGAGGTCGTCCGGCTCGAAGGTCGCGAGCCGAAGCTCAACGCCCGCTTCGTCGTCACCAACCTGCCGGGCAAGCCGCAGCGGGTCTACGAGCGCATCTACTGCCAGCGCGGTGAGGTCGAGAACCGGATCAAGGAGCTGTTCGACGTCGCGCTCGACCGGACCAGTTGCTCGCGGTTCCTCGCCAACCAGCTGCGCGTGCTGCTCGCCGCGGCTGCCTACGTGCTGCTGCAGGAGTTGCGGCTCGCCGCTCGCGGCACCGCCTGGGCTCGTGCGCAGGTGAACACGCTGCGACTGGAGCTGCTCAAGATCGGCGCGCAGGTGATCGCCTCGGTGCGCCGGCTCGTGCTGCGGCTGCCGGCGGCGTTCCCGTACCGCGAGGGCTGGCGTGCTCTCGCCCTGCGCAGCGGCGCCAGTCCCGGCTGAGAGCGCCCGCTTCATCGGCATCGCCCACCTTCAACGCGATCGACCCGGGCGGAGCATGCCCGAAGCGGAGCTTCGCTGCGGCGGTCGGCCTTGATCAGCGCTACTATCCGCGCGCCCGCGCGCCGAGCGCGACACCACAATCGAGTCTCGGAACGTCGCGGCCCATTTCAGGCCGCGAGAGATGCACCGCGATCGACTTCATGAATAGGTCGGGCTAAGGCCTGCCGGCTGGAACGCGGGGCCTGAAAGCGGGCTGACGGGCGGCCCGACTTGTCCTGGCAGGCGCCGGAACCCGGTTCTGTCGCACATTCCCTTCCTCGCTGACCCCCAGGCTGAGCGGCCGCAGGAAATCCACCGGAGAGCCCCGACATGGCGAAGGAATCCGCGCGTCCCGCCGCTGCCCGCTCGCTGCCCGCGTGGGCGGCGATGTGCTTCTTCACCTCGGGCGCCGCGGGCCTGCTGTACGAGATCGTGTGGTC
>JAYSLR010000354.1:0-7640 GCA_043725365.1 Rhizobacter sp.
CGTTTCAGGGCGCCGCGCTGCCGGCCGCGGCCGCGGCCGCCAGGCACAGGTCGTCCCAGGCCCGGGCCTTGTCCTGCGGGTTGCGCAGCAGGTAGGCCGGGTGGTAACTGACGATCAGCGGCACGCCCTGGTAGTGGTGCACGCGGCCGCGCAGCCGGCCGATCGGTTCGCTGCTGCGCAGCAGGCTCTGCACCGCGAACCGGCCGAGCGCAAGGATGATCCTCGGCTGCACCAGCTGCAGCTGGCGGATCAGGAAGGGCTCGCACCTGGCGAGCTCGTCGGGCTCGGGGTTGCGGTTGCCCGGCGGACGGCACTTGATCGTGTTCGCGATGTAGACCTGTTGCGCCGGCTCGGCCGGCGCGCGGGTCAGCGCGAGCGCGCGCAGCATGTTGTCGAGCAGCTGGCCGGACTTGCCGACGAAGGGCTCGCCCTGGCGGTCCTCCTGTTCGCCCGGCGCCTCGCCGACGATCATCCAGTGGGCGTGCGGGTTGCCGACGCCGAACACGGTCTGGCGCCGCCCTTCGCAGAGCCGGCACGCGGTGCAGGCCGCGACGGCCTCGCGCAGCGCGGGCCAGTCGAGCGTGGCGACCGCCGACGGGGCTACCACGGGCTGCGCCGCCGCGATGGGGATCTGCGGGGCGCCAACCTCTCTCACCCCCCGCTCGGCGGGCGGCAGCGCAGAGCGCACCGGCTCCGGCGCCGGGTCAGGCGGTGACTCCCACAGCCTGACCCCCATTTCTTGCAGCATCGCGCGCTGGCGCTCATCCCAGCGCATCGCTGGCCTCCTCGGGCGTCGTCGCGATCGGCAGGCGCATCACGACGGCGTCTTCACGCCGGCCGAACGGCGCCGGGTAGTAGCCCTTGCGCAATCCGACCTGCCCGAAGCCGAGGTGCGCATACATCGCCCGGGCGCGCGCGTTGCTCTCTCGCACCTCGAGCCACAGCGTGCGCGCGCGTTGCGCACGGCACAGCGCGATCAGCGCGTCGATCATCACGCGCGCATGGCCGCGGCCCTGCACCGGCGGCGCGACCGTGATATTCAGCAGGTGCATCTCGTCGACGCCGCCCATCGCGACGAAGTAACCGAGCAGCTCGCCCTGCGCGCCCTGCAGCACGCACGCCGGGTAGCCGGCGGCGAGCGAGTCGATGAAGTTGCCGCGGCTCCACGGGAACGCGTAGGCCGCGGACTCGATCGCCATCATCGCCTCGACCTGCGCGACGGTCATTGGCCGCAGCACCGGCGGCGCATCGTCGCAGCCGGCCGGATCGCGCCAGAGGGCGCTCATCGCGCGCGCTCCGGCACCGCCTTCGCGGCGCGCGCGGCGTCGCGCTCGAGCGTGGTCTGCGCGACCTTGTCGCGCACGTACAGCGGCAGCGCGAGCGCGGCATCGACGGCGCCGCCGGCGGCCCACAGCGCACGCGCCAGCGGCAGCATCGCGCGCGCCCGCGGCAGTGCCTGCGGCGCACAGCGCGCTGCGCCGGTCGCGAGCTGCGCCGCGAACACCGCGAGCGCGTTGCCGGCGACCACGTCCGGCGGCTGCACCCGCCAGCGCGCGTTCAGCGCGTCGGCGGTCGTCAGCAGCGGTGCGGTCAGCGTGGCCCAGCGCCCGCCGGCGAACGCGTACTGCGCGGCGTAGATCTCGTTCATGCGCGCGTCCATCGCGACCCAGACCTGCTGGGCGCGTGTGTCGTCGCCGCGCGCGTCCTCGGCGACGGCGAGCAGGCTGTCGATCGGCAGCACCGGTTTGCCGGCGCCGAAGGCCAGGCCCTGCGCGACCGAGCAGGCGGTGCGCAGACCGGTGAACGCGCCGGGGCCGCGACCGAACGCGATCGCGTCGAGATCGGCCAGCGCGACGCCGGCGTCGGCCAGCAGCGCGAGGATCGCCGGGATCAGCGTGGCCGACGCCTGCGCGCCGCCCGTGCCCTCGTGCGCAAACACCGTGCCGCGCACCGCGAGCGCGATGCTCAGCTGCTCGGTGGCGGTGTCGAAGGCCAGCAGGCAGGGCGAGGTCATGCGGGCCGCCGGCAGCCCGCGAATCGGGCGCGGGGGCGACCCGGCCGCAGGTGCTTCGGGCTCATCAGGCAACCTCCGTGTACGCACTGCGGTGAATTCGCCAAGGGTCCCGGCGGGCCCCTTCGTGGCCCGAGGCGGCCGGGCAGGGTGTCTCATGCGCCAAGTTTAGCCGGCGCGGGCCCGTGCGATCATCGCCACATGTCCTTCGATCCTGCCCGACGCGCGCTCCACGGCGCCGTGCTGGCGCTGCTGTTCGCCGTGTCGTTGGCCCATGCCGCGGCGGACGCGCTGCCCGAGCCGGTGGCTGCCGAGCTCGACCGCGCGCAGCTGCCGCACGAGGCGGTCGTCGCGGTCGTGCAGGAGGTCGGCAGCCACCGGCCGCGTCTGGCCTGGCAGGGCGAGCGCCCGGTCAATCCGGCCTCGCTGATGAAGCTGCTGACGACCTTCTCGGGCCTGGAACTGCTCGGTCCGGCCTGGCGCTGGTCGACGCCGGTCTGGCTGCAGGGCACGGTGCGCCACGGCGTGCTCGATGGCAACCTCGTGATCAAGGGCAGCGGCGACCCGACGCTCGTGCTCGAGCGGATCTGGTTGCTGTTGCGGCGCGTGCGCCAGCTCGGCGTGCGCGAGATCCGCGGCGACATCGTGCTCGACCGCAGCGCCTTCGTGGTGCCCGCGCAGAACCCGGCCGACTTCGACGGCGAGGCGCTGCGCCCCTACAACGTGGGCGCCGACGCGCTGCTGCTGAACTACCGGGCCGTGGTCTTCACGATCACGCCGGACGCGGCGCGTGGTGTCGCGCTGATCGCCGCCGACCCGCCGCTGGCCGGCGTGCGCAACGACGCGAGCGTGCCGCTGGGCGCCGGCCCGTGCGAGGACTGGCGCGGCGCGCTGGAGGCCGACTTCAGCGACCCGCTGCGCGTGCGTTTCGCCGGCCGCTACGCCGCCGCCTGCGCCGAGAAGACCTGGGCCGTGGCCTATGCCGAGCCGGGCCGCTACGACGAGCGCGCGCTGCGCGGCCTCTGGCAGGAACTGGGCGGTCGCCTGCGCGGCACGGTGCGCGACGGCGTGGCGCCGGGCACGCCGCCGACCTTCGAGGCAACGTCGCCGACGCTGGCCGAGGTGATCCACGACATCAACAAGTACAGCAACAACGTGATGGCGCAGCAGCTGTTCCTGACGCTCGGGCTGACGCAGCGCGGCAGCGGCACGCCCGACGCGGCGCGCGAGGTGCTGAGCCAATGGGCGGCGCAGCGCTTCGGCGCGGCCGCCGCCCCGCTCGTCGTGGACAACGGCTCGGGCCTGTCGCGCGAGTCGCGCGTCAGCGCGCACTTGCTGGCGCGGCTGCTGCTCGCCGCCTGGGCGAGCCCGGTCATGCCCGAGCTGATGAGTTCGCTGCCCGTCAGCGGCGTCGACGGCACCCTCAAGCGCTCGCAGGCATCGCCGGGCCACGCACACCTGAAGACCGGCTCGTTGCGCGATGTCGCCGGCATCGCCGGCTACGTGCTGGCGAATTCGGGGCGCCGCTACGTCGTCGTCGCGATCGCGAACGACCCGAACGCGGCTGCCGCCCGACCCGCGTTCGACGCGCTGGTGCAGTGGGTCGCGAACGACGCCGCGCCGCCGGTCACGCCGGTCGAACCGCCGAACTGAGCCCGGACCGGACACCCCCATGACCCTGATCGACACCCTCGGCTACGCCGCCGCGGCGCTGACCACCGCCTCGTTCATGCCGCAGGCCTGGCTGACCTTCCGCACCCGCGACGTGAGCGGCATCTCGCTCGCGATGTACAGCGTCTTCACCTTCGGCATCGTGCTATGGCTGGCCTACGGCATGATGCTGCGGGCCTGGCCGATCGTCGCCGCCAACGCGGTGACGCTGGCGCTGGCCGCGGGCATCCTGGCGATGAAGCTGCGCCACATGGACAGGCCGCCGCGCCGCTGACGTGCGCGGCGCGCGTCAGAACGGATTGTTCTGCGCGCGGCTGAGCGCAATCGAACCGAGGCTGGCCTGCCCGCCCGCGGCGAGATGGCGGTTGTCGGCCCACAGCCAGCTCGCGCCGACCGCATCGGACACGAGCGTGTTGGTGCTGCAGTTCGGCAGCGCCACCGTGCAGGCGGGCTGGGTCGTGTTGCTGAACGGTGCGCCGGAGAAGCCGTTGATCGCCGCGGTGTCGACCGACTTCAGGTACTCGTCGAGCTGGACCAGCCCGATCTTGTGGCCGTCGTTGAGCAGGTTCGCGAGCAGCGCGTCGTTGAACTTGGTGGACAGGCGGGTCAGCAGCGCCGGGTTGCCGTCGGTGGAGCCGGCCGAGCGGTCGCCGGCGAACGGCGTCAGGCCCATGTCGGGGATCGTCACGATCAGCACCTTGGCACCGTAGCCGGCAAGGCGGTTGACCTGGTCGGCCAGCGCCGCACCCGCGACGGCCAGGTTCGCGCTCAGCTGGTCCTCGCCGACCGCCGGGTACTGCTGGAACTGGGCGATGACATCGTTGGCGCCGGCCAGCACGGTGACGAGGTCGCCGCTGGCAAATCCGCCACCGAGGTTGAGCTGCTGATCGATCTGGGCCGAAATGTCGCCAACCATCGCGCCGTTGGCGGCATAGATCCGGCTCGCCGGGTCCGGGGTGGTGCCGGCACACTGCGGAAACACCAGGCCGTAGCCGGCCGCGACCGTCTGGATCCAGATCGCGTTCGAGGCACAGTCGAACAAGGTCGAGCTCCCCGAGAGCAGGGCGTTGACGGTGTACTTGCTGCCGTTGGGATTGATGACGCTGAACTCGTCGCCGAAGGCGATCACCCGGGTCGGCACGAAGGTCTGCACCCGCTCGCCGCCACCGCACGAGGCCAGCAGCGCCACCGCTGCCAGCAGGGCGGTACGGGCGAATCGATTCACGTTCAACTTCATTCAGGGCTCCGGAAGGTCAGCGGCAGGTCGCAGCGTGGGGGAAAGCGGGTCAGGCGGCGGCTGCACGCGCCAGGCGGTCACGCACGCCGTCCCATTCGGGTTCCGGCGGCGGCTCCTCGACCCAGATCAGTTGCACGCCCTCGGCATCGAGATCGCGCAACACCGAGAACAACTCATGCGCCACCTGCGCCGGCCGCGCCGGCATGCGCCGGTGCCGAATGCCCCGCGCGGCCGCAGGTGGCAGGCCGCGTGAATATACCGCCAGTGTCGGTGCCTCATCGCCGAGCACCTGCAAAGCCGTGTGAAGGAGCGCCGCCGGCATCAGCCGCACGCGCGCGTTCGGCGCGTAGTGGGCCGCCAGCGTGCCGGGCGCGCGCGGCGCGTCGGCATCGGGCGCGCGCAGCGGCTCGCCGGCCGCGGCCTCGATGCGGGCACGCGTCAGCACGCCCGGGCGCAACAGCACCGGGTGGCCGCGCGAGCAGTCGACGATGCTGGACTCGATGCCGACCTCGCAGGCACCGCCGTCGAGCACCGTCAGCGCGTCGCCGAACTCGCTGGCCACGTGCGCGGCGGTGGTCTGGCTGACGCGGCCGAAGCGGTTCGCGCTCGGCGCCGCCACGCCCGGCACGCCGCGCCGCTGCGCCGCCGCCAGCAGCGCCCGCGCGACCGGGTGCGACGGGCAGCGCAGCCCGATGCTGGCCTGCCCGCCTGCCGCGGCCTCGGCCATCGCGGGCAGGCGCGGCAGGATCACGGTCAGCGGCCCGGGCCAGAACGCATCGATCAGGCGCTGCGCCACCGCCGGCACCTCGGCCGCGAACCGCGCGACCTGCGCCGGATCGGCCACGTGCACGATCAGCGGGTGATCCGCGGGCCGGCCCTTGGCGGCGAAGATCTTGGCGACCGCGCCGGCATCGTCGGCACGCGCACCCAGGCCGTAGACCGTTTCGGTCGGAAAGGCGACGAGCTCGCCCGCGGCGAGCTGTTCGGCGGCGTGTTCGACCGCCGCCACGAGGTCCCCGGCCAGCCGCATCGCTACCAGCCTTCCAGGCCGAGCCGGGCCGCGGCCTCGCGCGCGACCGCAGCGGCCTGCGCGGCACTCGCCGCGGTGATCGTCAGGTGGCCCATCTTGCGCCCGGGGCGGGCCTGCGCCTTGCCGTACAAATGCAGGTGCGCGCCCGGCAGCGCCAGCACGGCCGCCCAGTCGGGGCCGCTTGCGAGCGCGTTGCCGCTGCGATCGAACCACAGGTCGCCGAGCAGGTTCAGCATCACGCAGGGCGAATGCAGGCGCGGCTCGAGCAACGGGGCGCCCGTCATCGCGCGCACCTGCAGCTCGAACTGCGACAGGTCGCAGGCGTCGATGCTGTAGTGGCCGGAGTTGTGCGGGCGCGGCGCCATCTCGTTGGCGACGAGCGTGCCATCCTGCAACACGAAGAACTCGATGCACAGCACGCCGACGTAGCCGAGTTCGGCAGCGATGCGGCGGGCGCTGTCGACCGCGCGCTGCTGCAGCGCGGGCGGCACGTCGGGCGCCGGCACCTGCGTGAGCGCGAGGATGCCGCCGCGGTGCAGGTTCTGCTGCACCGGCAGGTTCACGGTCCGGCCGTCGGCACCGCGCGCGACGATCACGCTGATCTCGTGCGCCAGCGGCAGCAGCTTCTCGAGCACGCAGGTCGCGCCGCCGAGCGCGGCCCAGCCCGCCACGAGCTCGGCCCGCGTCGCCACGCGCACCTGCCCCTTGCCGTCGTAGCCGAGGCGCGCGGTCTTCAGGATGCCGGGCAGCAGATCGGCGCGCACCGCCGCGAGCTGATCCGCCGACGCGATCACCGCGTGCGGCGCGCAGCCGACGCCGCTGCGCTCGAAATGCGCCTTCTCGGCCGCGCGGTCCTGGCAGATCGCCACCGCCGCCGCACCCGGGGCGACCGGTCGGCGCTGCGCGAGCAGCTCGAGCGCGCGCGCCGGCACGTTCTCGAACTCGGTCGTCACCGCGGCGCTCAGCTCGGCCAGCTGCGCCAGACCCTGCGCATCGAGATAGTCGGCGCGGATGTGGTGGTGCGCGATCAGCCCGGCCGGGCTGGCCGGATCGGCGTCGAGCACCGCCGTCGCATAGCCCATCTGCTGCGCGGCGTGCGCGAACATGCGCGCGAGCTGGCCGCCGCCCATGACACCGAGCGTCGCCCCAGGGGCGATGAACGGCGTCGCGCGTGACCCATCGCCGAGCGTCGCGCCGGGCGCGACGAACGGGGTCATTTCAGATCGGCCGTCATCGCGCGCGCGGCCTCGGTCTGGCGGGCGCGAAACGCATCGAGCTTGGCGCGCAGCGCCGGGTCGTCGTTGGCCAGCATCGCGACCGCGAACAGCGCCGCGTTGGCCGCACCGGCGACGCCGATCGCGAAGGTCGCGACCGGAATGCCGCGCGGCATCTGCACGATCGAGTACAGCGAATCCACGCCCTGCAGCTGCCGGCTCGCGACCGGCACGCCGAGCACCGGCACCGTCGTCTTCGCCGCCAGCATGCCGGGCAGGTGCGCGGCGCCACCGGCGCCGGCGATGATCGCCTTCAGGCCGCGTGCCGCAGCTCCCTGCGCGTACGCGAACATCTCGTCCGGCATGCGGTGGGCCGAGACGACGCGGGCTTCGTGGGGGACGCCGAACTCGGCGAGAATCTCGGTGGCTGCGCGCAGGGTGTCCCAGTCGCTGCTGGAACCCATCACCACGCCGACC
>JAYSLR010000355.1:0-1589 GCA_043725365.1 Rhizobacter sp.
TGATCGGTCGCGAAGCGCGCCGCCCACTCGGCGTGGCTGTCGGCGTATTTGCCGACGGCGAAGAACAGCAGCAGCGGCAGGAAGTCGAGAAGGATCTTCATCGGGTCGCCAGCACGTGGCAGAGCATCACTTGGGCGCGAAGTCTATCGCGGCCGAGTTGATGCAGAAGCGCTCGCCGGTCGGCTCGGGCCCGTCGGGGAAGACGTGGCCGAGGTGCGAGCCGCAGCGGTTGCAGCGCACCTCGACGCGCACCATGCCGTGGGTCTTGTCGACGATGCGCTCGACGACCTCGCTGTCGACCGGCTCGTAGTAGCTCGGCCAGCCGCAGCCGGCATCGAACTTCGTGTCCGACTTGAACAGCGGCGTGCCGCAGCCGACGCAGTGGTACTGGCCGTCGCTCCAGTGGTCCCAGTACTTGCCGGTGAACGGGCGCTCGGTGGCGGCATGGCGCGCGACCTCGAACTGCATCGGGTCGAGCTGGGCACGCCATTCGGCATCGGACTTCTTGACCGGGTACTTGGTGTCGGAATCGTCGTTCATGATGAGCAGGAGACCTCGATGGATTGCGCCCATTCGGGCGGGAAGCCGGCGTACGCGGCAGTGGCGCTCGCGTCCTGTTCGTCGAAAGGCCGTTGCAGAACCTTCAGCAGGCGCTGCGTCTCGCCGAAGTCGCCGTCTTGCGCGCTGCGGATCGCGCCTTCGGCCAGGTGGTTGCGAAGCACGAACTTGGGGTTCGCGCGGTTCATCCGCAAGGCCCGCTCGGCGTCGACGCTCGACTCGCGCATCAGCCGCGACCCGTAGCGCAGCGTCCAGGCGTCGAAGGCCGGGCGGTCGATGAACAGGTCACGCACCGCGGTGTTGGCCTCATCGCCAGCCGTGGAGTAGGCCGCCAGCCGGCGGAACGTGATCGTGAAGTCGCAGCGGTCGGCGGCCATCAGCCGCAGCAGGTCGTCGACGAGCTCGCGGTCGCCATCCTCGTGCGTGCGCAGCCCGAGCTTGGCGCGCCAGCGCGCCAGCAGCGCATCGGCGAATGCAGCCTTGTAGGGTTCGAGCGCGGCGAGCGCGAGGTCCGAGTCGCCGATCAGCGGCAGCAGCGCCTGCGCCAGCGCGTGCAGGTTCCAGAACGCCACGCCGGGCTGGCGCGCCCAGGCGTAGCGCCCCTGGTGGTCGGAGTGATTGCAGACGTGGCCCGGGTCGAACTGGTCGAGAAAGCCGAACGGGCCGTAGTCGATCGTCAGCCCGAGCACCGACATGTTGTCGGTGTTCATCACGCCGTGGCAGAAACCGACCGCCTGCCAGCCGGCCATCAGCTCGGCGGTGCGCAGCGCCACCCCCTCGAGCAGCGCGGCGTACGGGTTCGCCGCGTCGCGGCAGGCGGGGTCATGGTGCTCGATGACGAAGTCCGCGAGGCGCCGCAACTCGGCGTGCCCATCGCGTTCGAACGCGGCATGGTGCGCGAAATGCTCGAAGTGGCCGAAACGCACGAAGCTCGGCGCCACGCGCGTCACGACCGCCGCGGTCTCGATCGTCTCGCGCCGCACCGGCAGCGCCGAGCCGGTGACGCACAGCGCCCGCGTGGTCGGGATGCC
>JAYSLR010000356.1:0-1852 GCA_043725365.1 Rhizobacter sp.
ACAAGTACCTCCTGCACTCCGAGGCCGTATTGCTGTTCGACCTCGGCCGCGCTGTGATGCCGATCTTCGCGATCGTGCTGGCTTACAACCTAGCCCGCCCAGATGCTTTCAAAGGCACTGGGTTGCCGAGAGTCATGAAGCGCATGGCGATCGCCGGCGTCCTGGCCACCCCGCCGTTCATCGCGCTCGACGGCCTGGGCTGGGGCTGGTGGCCGCTCAACATCATGTTCACGCTGCTCGTGGCCACCGGCGTCACGTACCTGAGCCAGCGCGGCAGGGTCGGACGTGTCCTCGCCGTCGGTCTCTTCGTCATCGGCGGCGCGTTCGTCGAGTTCTGGTGGCCCGCCCTGGCCATTGCAGTCGGCACGTGGAGCTACTTTCGACGCCCCAGCTGGACGGCCTTGTTGTTCGCGCTGGCAGGCCTCGCCGCCCTCTTCTACATCAACAAGAACCTGTGGGCGCTCGCCGCCCTGCCCTTGATCGTCCTGGCCTCCCTTGTCGACCTGCCAGTGCCGCGGCTGCGCTGGGTCTTCTACGCCTTTTATCCGCTGCACCTGGCTGGCATCTGGCTGGTCCGCAACGCAGCCTGACCTGAGAGACACGTCATGTGCACCTATCGATTTGGCAGCCTTGTTCTGAGGTCGGACGACTCACGTTTCCCAGCCAGCCTCGCGATGGCCTATAGCGACAAGAGCAGGCCGTGTTGCCTGTGCTTGGACGTCGGTGTGCCGATGTATGTCTGCCGCCTTCATGATCGCTTCCTGGTCAAGCGAATGCCAAACACCGGCAGCTCCCACCATCCCGACTGCGACTCCTACGAGCCGCCTCCCGAGCTGTCCGGCCTCGGCGAGGTCGCCGGCGCCATTCAGGAGGACATCGACGCTGGCTCGACCGCGCTCAAGCTCGACTTCAACCTCTCGAAGATCGGTTCTCGATCCCTGCCCGTCCGCAGCGGGTTGAACGCTGACAGCGTGCGAACCGATGGCAGCCGTCTCACCTTGCGAGGGACCCTGCACTTCCTCTGGGAGCAAGCCCAACTCAACCGCTGGACTCCCGGCATGGCGGGCAAGCGTTCCTGGTACGTGGTTCGCAAGCACCTGCTGCTGGCAGCGGCCGACAAGACCGCGAAGGGTTCCGCCCTGACCGACGTGCTGTTCATCCCCGAGTCGTTCTCTGTCGAGCACAAGGGTGAGATCGAGTCGCGTCGGATCGCCAACCTGGCCAGGACCGCCATGGTGACCAAGGGCGGGCACCAGCTGATGCTCCTGGTCGGCGAGGTCAAGGCGATCGAGCCCGCGCGCTACGGCCACAAGCTGACGATCAAGCATCTGCCCGACATGACTTTTCTGCTCGCCGACGATCTGCATAAGCGGATGGTCAAGCGCTTCGAGCAGGAGCTGGCGTTGTGGAGCGAGGACGAGTCGACGCACCTGCTCACCATCGCCACTTTTGGCTTGAACCCGGCGGGGGTGGCCTCGCTCGAGGAAGTCTGCCTGGTCCCGGCCAGCGCCAATTGGATTCCGATCGAGCATCACGCCGATGCTCACTTGCTCGGCGAGCTGACACGGACCGGCCGACGGTTCACAAAAGGCCTGCGCTACAACCTTGCTGGCGATCGCCCGCTCGCCTCGGTCGTCTTGTCCGATACGGCGCCCTCGCCGGTTGCTCTCTACCTCGTACCGCCAGGCGCTAGCGACAGCTATCGGCAGGCGCTCGATGAGCTGATTCGAGTGAGCGAGCTGACGCCGTGGGTCTGGAAAACGGGCGAGCAATCGATGCCGGCGCTACCGCCATCCGAGGCGATGGCGGTCACGTCGCCGCAGCGCCAACCCGCATGACTTGCGGCGTCACG
>JAYSLR010000357.1:0-2955 GCA_043725365.1 Rhizobacter sp.
GATCGAGTTCCGGCGCGTCCACAACCAGGTGCAGATGATCGCGCGCAACACCGAGTTCACCGCGCGCGCCGGCACGCCCGAGGGCCGTGCGGTGGCCGCCGCGTTCTCGCCCAGCCTGCTGGCGAGCACGCCGGTGGCGAGCCAGCCGCAGCCCGAGCGCCAATCGGTGCTGGTCGACGCGAGCGCGCTGTTCGTCAACGACATGCTGGGCATCGCCATGCAGCTGCAGCGCACCTACCGCCAGGGCTATGCGTTCGACGGCCGCAACTCGGCGATCACCGCGCTGCGCGTGCGCCCCGAGGGCGTCGCGCTGGAGGTGCTGCAGCACTTCGCGACCGGCTCGATCGCCGTGCGCCAGCCGAACACGCCGCCCGGTGCGCCGGTGCCGACGGTGCCGGCGACCGTGCCCGACCCGCGCAGCCTGTTCGTGACCGCCGAGTACACGATCGCCGCGCTGCCGGCCGAGCCGATGCGCCCGCGGGCGGCGGATTCGCGCATCGGCTATTTCACCGCGTCGCAGTGGGACTTCAGCGACGACCTCGCGCGTTCGCCGATCGTGCGCCACGTCGACCGCTGGCGGATCGAGAAGAAGGACCCGGCGGCGGCGCTGTCGGAGCCGGTCAAGCCGATCGTCTACTGGCTCGACCGGACGATCCCGCTGAAGTACCGCGCCACGATCAGCGCCGGCATCCTCGAGTGGAACAAGGCCTTCGAGCGCATCGGCTTCAAGGATGCGATCCAGGTCAAGGTCCAGCCCGACGACGCCGACTTCGACACGCTGGACGGCGGCGCCTCGGTGCGCTGGATGACGAACGCGGCGCCGAGCTTCGGCGCGATCGGGCCCAGCCATGTCGACCCGCGCAGCGGCGAGATCCTGGCCGCGAACATCGGCATCGAGAGCCTGTCGTCGCGCGCCGTGCGCGCCGCGCGCGCGCAGATCCTCGATGCGGGAGCGACCGACCTCGCGGCGCTGATGCAGTTCGGCGGCGCGGCCAGCGGCCAGGCCTTCGACGTGCATGCGTGCCTGAACGCCGAGCAGTCGGCCGACCAGCTCGCCTACGCGTTCGACGTGCTCGACGCGCGCGGCGAGCTCGACCCCGACAGTGCGCAGGCGCAGCAGTTCGTGCTCGCCTACCTGAAGGACACGACGATGCACGAGGTCGGCCACACGCTCGGCCTGCGCCACAACTTCCGCGCCTCGCGCGCCTACAGCGACGCGCAGCTGTCGGACCCCGAGTTCACGCGCACGCACGCGCTGACCGGCTCGGTGATGGAGTACGCGCCGATCAATCTCGCGGCCCCGGGTGCCCGGCAGGTCGCGCCGTTCCAGACCACGCTCGGCCCGTACGACTACTGGGCCATCGAGTACGCCTACAAGCCGCTCGCGCCGGCCGACGAGAAGGCGGCGCTCGAGCGCATCGCCGCGCGCAGCAACGAACCCGAACTGGCGTTCGGCACCGACGAGGACAACTTCCTCGGCATCGACCCCGACGCGCTGCAGTTCGACCTCGGCAGCGACCCGCTCGCGTTCGCGAAGAAGCGCCTGGCGATCGCGCGCGATCTGTTCAAGCGCCAGGAGACGCGAGCGCTCTCGCCGGACCGCGACTACGCGGTGCTGCGCCGGTCGCTGAATTTCGCGGTCAACGATGTCGCGCGCGCGGTCGGCGTGCTGGCGCGCCAGATCGGCGGCGTGCGCACCTTGCGTGACTTCCCCGGCTCGGGCCGGGACCCGCTGCAGCCGGTCCCGGCGGCGCGCCAGCGCGACGCGCTCGACCAGATCTCGCGCGGGCTGTTCGCCGCCGACAGCCTGGTCGTGCCGCCGACGCTGCAGCGCCGGCTCGCGCCCGACTTCCAGGAGCGCACCGACGCGCTCGAACGCGGCGGCGCGCCGGTCGCGACCGACTTCTCCGTCACCGAGCGTGTGCTCGGCGTGCAGCGCGCGCTGCTGAACCAGCTGATGGGCGACGATGTCGCGGCGCGCATCATCGACAGCCAGGGCAAGGTCGCGGCGCGCGGCGACGCGTTCCAGCTCTCCGAACTCTACGGGCGCCTCGGCCACGACATCTGGAGCGAGCTCGACGCCGGCCATGCCGGGCGCACGATCGACATCCCCGCGCCGCGCCGCGCGTTGCAGCGCGAGCACCTGAACCGCCTCACCGCGCTGCTGCTGCGCCCGGGCAGCGCCGGCCGCGCCGATGCGCGCAGCCTCGTGCGTGCGCAGGCGCAGGCGCTGCTGGCGAGGCTGAACGCGGCGTCGCAACGCGGCGCCATGAGCGCCGACACGCGCGCGCACCTGCAGGACAGTGCCGACATGCTCGCGCAGGCGCTCGCGGCGCGCATGGCCCGGCCGGGGGCCTGAGCCCGGGGCTGCGAGGCCGCCGCGTGCCGCGGCGGGCGGCGTTCACTCGACGCGCGGGGCGCCGGCGTCGGAAGCTTCGGTCCGCGCCACGGCGTCGACCGGCGCGCTGCGCCTGCCGACGATCACGACGCGCTCGAGCGGCACGACCCGCCCCGGCACCGCGGCGGCTTTCGGTGCCGGGGCGCGCTGGTCGGTGCCGAGCATCGCCGAGCCGATCGCCAGCGTGCCGCCGATCAGCAGGCAGAAGGTCAGGGTGGCGGTGAAGAGGCGGTCGATCATGGGAGCTCCTTGGGTTCGCCGACGCGCGCCGTGGCTGCGTTGCAATGAACTCTAGGAGCGGGAGCCGCGGCCTCCCAGCGGCTTGCGACCGGCTGCCGTTTGGCGCTGTCGAGCGGCCCGAATCGCGGATGAACGCGGCGCGGTGGGCTCAGCGCTCGCGCCACAACCAGGCCGCGCCGCGCACGCCGGACGAATCGCCGTGGGCGCTCCTGACGAGCCGCGTGCGCACCGGGTCCTTCACCCCGCCACTGAACACGAACTCGCCCCACAGCGCCGGCACGTTGACGACGAGGCGCTGCAGCCCCGAGACGCCGCCG
>JAYSLR010000358.1:0-3231 GCA_043725365.1 Rhizobacter sp.
GCCGGTGCTGGTCGACTGGCTGCCCTGGAACCACACCTTCGGCGGCAACCACAACGTCGGCATCACGCTCTACAACGGCGGCACGCTCTACATCGACGAGGGCAAGCCGACGCCGGCGCTGATCGGCGAGACGCTGCGCAACCTGCGCGAGATCGCACCGACGATCTACTTCAACGTGCCGAAGGGCTTCGAGGAGATCGCCAACGCGCTCGAGGTCGACGCGCAGCTGCGCGAGACGCTGTTCAGCCGCGTCCGGATGTTCTTCTTCTCCGGCGCGGGCCTGTCGCAGCCGGTCTGGGACAAGCTCGACCGCGTCGCCGAGGCGCACGCCGGCGAGCGGGTGCGCATGCTGACCGGCCTGGGCATGACCGAGACCGCGCCGTTCGCGGTCTGCGCGAACGCGCACGAGGTCAAGTCCGGCCACATCGGGCTGCCGGCGCCCGGCATCGAGCTGAAGATCGTGCCGAGCGGCGACAAGCTCGAGATGCGCTACCGCGGTCCGAACGTCACGCCCGGCTACTGGCGCGCGCCCGAGCAGACCGCCGAGTCGTTCGACGACGAGGGCTTCTACTGCAGCGGCGACGCGGTCAAGCCGATGGACCCGGCCCAGCCCGAGCGCGGCTTCATGTTCGACGGCCGCATCGCCGAGGACTTCAAGCTCGCGACCGGCACCTTCGTCTCGGTCGGCCCGCTGCGCGCGAGGATCATCGCCGCCGGCGACCCCTGCGTGCAGGACGTCGTGATCGCCGGCATCAACCGCAACGAGATCGGCATCCTGATCTTCCCGCGGCTCGATGCCTGCCGCGCGCTCGCCGGCGCGGCGCCGACGATGCCGGCCGAGGAACTGCTGGCCACGCCGGTGCTGCGCGGGTTCTTCCAGCGGCTGGTCGACGGCCTGTACGTCAGCGGCACCGGCAGCGCGACCCGCGTCGCCCGCGCGCTGGTGCTGGCCGAGCCGCCGGGCATCGACCGCGGCGAGGTCACCGACAAGGGCTCGATCAACCAGCGCGCGGTGCTGACGCATCGCGCCGCCGAGGTCGAGCGGCTCTACGCCGACGGACCGGGCGTGATCCGGCCGCGGCGCTGATGGTTCTGCAGGAGACACGACGATGAACATCCACGGACAGGCTGCGCTCGTGACCGGCGGTGCCTCCGGGCTGGGCGCGCAGACCGGGCGCGAGCTCGCGCGCCGCGGCGCGAAGGTCGCGGTGCTCGACCGCAACGGCGCGGGTGCCCGCATCGTCGCGGCCGAGATCGACGGCATCGGCATCGAGTGCGACATCACCTCGAGCGACAGCGTCGCCGCCGCGCTGGCCGCGGCGCGCGCGGCGCACGGCCCGGCGCGGCTGCTGATGAACATCGCCGGCATCGGCACCGCGAAGCGCCTGATCGGCAAGGACGGCACGCCGATGCCGCTCGAGGACTTCGAGCGCGTCGTCCGCGTGAACCTGGTCGGCACCTTCAACATGATCCGGCTCGCCGCGGCCGAGATCGTGAAGCTCGATCCGCTGGCGGACGGCGAGCGCGGCGTGATCGTCAACACCGCATCGGTCGCCGCGTTCGACGGCCAGGTCGGGCAGGAGGCGTATGCGGCGTCGAAGGGCGGCCTGGTCTCGCTGACGCTGCCGCTGGCACGCGACTTGGCGCAGTTCGGCGTGCGCGTCGTGACGATCGCGCCGGGCCTGTTCCTGACGCCGCTGATGGCCGAGCTGCCGCTGCCGGTGCAGGAGTCGCTCGCGGCGAGCATCCCGTTCCCGAAGCGGCTCGGCAAGCCCGAGGAGTTCGCGCAGCTGTGCGGCGCGATCGTCGAGAACATGGCGCTCAACGGCGAGGTGATCCGCCTCGACGGCGCACTGCGCATGGCGCCGCGCTGATCACTTTCACACCGAGACCCGATGCCGCGCACGACCACCTACTCCGTCGACGTGACCTTCGGCGACTGCGATCCCGCCGGCATCGTGTTCTTCCCGAACTTCTCGCGCTGGATGGACACCGCGTCGCTGTCGTTCTTCATGCAGTGCGGCGTGCCGCCGTGGCGCGAGCTCGAGAAGACGCGCGGCATCGTCGGCACGCCGCTGCTCGAGATCAACACCAAGTTCATCAAGTCGGCCACCTACGGCGAGACGCTGACGGTGACGACGCAGGTCGAGGAGTGGCGCGCCAAGGTCTTCGTGCAGCTGCACCGGATCACCCGCGCACGCGCCGACGGCGGCGTCGACCTGATCTGCGAGGGCCGCGAGGTGCGCGCCTTCGTGCGACGCGACGAGAACGACCGGGACCGCCTGCGCGCGATCCCGGTTCCAGAAGACATCCGACAGCTGTGTTCCTGACCCCCGAACGACAACCCACGAAGGAGACCTCCATGAAACCTGTCCGCACCCTGGTGGCCGCGCTGGCCGGCCTGCTCGCAGCCGGCCTGGCGCATGCCGACCTGACGATCGGCGTCAGCATCTCGCTGACCGGCCCGACCTCCGCGCTCGGCATCCCGACCAAGAACGGCATCGCGCTGTGGCCGAAGAGCATTGGCGGCGAGACGGTCAAGGTCGTCATGCTCGACGACGCGACCGACCCGACCCAGGGCGTGAAGAACACGCGCCGCCTCATCACCGAAGACCATGCCGACGTGATCGTCGGCTCGGTCACGACGCCGGTGGCGATCGCGATGGCCGATGTCGCGGCCGAGGGCAAGACGGTGCAGCTGATGCTGTCGCCGGCGAACCTCCCGCCGGGCAAGGGCGAGTGGTCATTCCGCATGCCGCAGTCGACCGCGGTGATGTCGATCCCGATCGTCGACCACTGGAAGAAGACCGGCGTCAAGACCTTCGGCTTCCTTGGGTATTCCGACGGCTACGGCGAGGCCTGGCTGCACGACATCGTGCCGCTGGCCGAGAAGGCCGGCATCAAGCTGGTTGCGACCGAACGCTTCGCCCGCTCCGATGCCAGCGTCACCGGCCAGGCGCTCAAGCTCGTCGCGGCCAATCCCGACGCGATCCTGGTCGTGGCCTCGGGCAGCGGGGCGGCCATGCCGCACCGCGGGCTGGTCGAGCGCGGCTACCCGAAGGGCAAGATCTACCAGACTCACGGCGCAGCCAGCTACGACCTGATCCGCATTGGCGGCGCCGATGTCGAAGGCTCGTACGTCGTCTCCGGCCCGGCCGTGGTCGCCGACAAGCTGCCCGACAGCAACCCCAGCAAGGCGCTGGGCATGCGCTACATGAGCGAGTACGAGAA
>JAYSLR010000359.1:0-15970 GCA_043725365.1 Rhizobacter sp.
GCTTTACCAGGCCGTCGCCAGCTGCCCGCGCTGCGCGGCGCCGTACCGGCTCCAGGGCCGACCGGAGCACGACCATGCACCGACCACGGCCCGGGCCGACCCGTGGGACGGCTCGCTGCGCGACCTGACGAACCCGCTGCTGCGCGAGCTCGTGCTGGCTGCGCTGGGCAACGCGGCGCCGACCGCCCACGCGCCGCGGGCCGGCCGACGCGCCTGACGCCGAGAGCGCCCGCCGAAGTCTTCCGCTTCGGCGCGCCCGGCCCGGACCGCGGCCTCCTGCACCGTCCCGCTCTGCACGACACGACCCTGTCAGACCTGACAGCTGGGCCGACCCGAAAAGAGTCGTTACATTGCGTCGGTATCCGTGGACCGCGGGTTCCTCGAACGGGGATGGGAATGCAGGGGTGGGATCCCATCAGTTGATCGGCATTTTTTCAGGCCACCCATATCGACACCCTCATCCCGGCAACCGGCGCCAACGTTGGAGAAGCGAAATGACGCGACGATTTAGGCCAACTGCATCGCAGCTTTCCGGTTGGCCCACATTACGTTAAGCGCCTTTGCCGGCAACTCCAGCATGAGCAATCACGATCACGGGTTCGACACTGCCGAGTGGCAGTTTCCCGATCCACAAGATGTCACGGCAATATGCTGCCAGCACATTCTTGAGGGCAAGCCTGCGCTCCGTGTCAGCCATGACGAAGACGACGGTTGCTGGCAAGTTTTGTGTGGCGGCCCCCACACCGGAGCCGATGCCAAGGTTGTTTGCCTTGGCTGCATGGTCAAGCGTGATCCAACGCTTCTTGAGTTAGCTGACCTTCCCCTTGGGTGGGGTGCCAATCGAGATGCTCCCGGCGCTAGTTGGTTTCGGAGTTCAAACTCGTAGTAGATGGCAATGGTTGCCTTCCTTCACTTCAACCGGGCACCTAACCCCTCCGTCAAGGGGACGGCGAATGGCTACAAACTTAGGGAATCCAGGCTATCGCCGGACGGTCTGGAGAAGTGGTTGAACTGGGTTGTACGTTTGCCGACCGGCGAGCTCACCGGCTACGTACAAGCCACCGTCCTCCAATCGGGCGCCTCATACGTGGCTTATGAGTTCGCGAGCAAGTACTGGCGCAATGGTATCGGTCGCGCCTCGGTCACGGCGATGATTGAAGAACTGATCAAGGCCTACGACGTGAGCCTGCTTGTCGCAGTCCTCAAGACGGCAAACTACAGATCAATGGGCTTGCTTCAGAGCCTGGGGTTCGATCCCGGAACCATCGAGGACGCGAAAACGTTTGCAGCCGAAGAAGATGAGTCGGTCATGGTCAAGCTCGTGTCTTCAGGTCGAACAAGCCTCCCCCGCGCGCAGCATGCGGGCTAACCCTTTACAGGGACTTCCGAAGTAGTCAACGTTTTCTTGTCATTGCCAGGCCGCATTGCATTTGCTCGAAGTGCGCGACGGATTCGAAGGTGATGCCGAGACAGAGAACAGACTGCCACTCTACAGGCGGTACAGGCGGCCTTGTTGCACCGAGCGCGTGTGCGCTGCGCGGTGCGAACCGCTTGACCTCGTGTAATCTGCTCCACGGACTTCCTCCCTCATTGGCTTGAGATGGATGGCAAGGCCCAGCTCGCGCATCCGAGGCGGGATACATACGGAGGCTGCATGTTCAAGCGAATTGACCATATCGAACTGCTCACCGCGGCGCCAGAGCGCACGATCGCCTTCTATGTCGGCGTGCTCGGCTTCCGTGAGCGTGATCGCGGGCGCATTCCGGAAACCCCTTCCGGGCCGCTGGATCTCGTGTACCTCGAGCTCGGCGGCACCACTGTCGAAGTGATGTGCTATCCGGAGGCGAAGGCCATCCCCCCTCGTAGCGCAGAACTGCGGCTCGGCTGGCAGTGCCTCGCCCTCGAGGTCGATGACATCGACGGCGCGCTTGCCATCCTCAGGGAGAAGGGAGTGGCAGCAGCGTGGGGGCCGGTGAAGCGGCAAGACTATGCCCGTGCCGAGATCCGCGATCCGGACGGCAACCCGATCGAGCTGCGACAGTGGCATCGCCGAACGTGCAACCATGACGCCTGACAGGCGCCGAAGGCCCTCTCAACGACATAGGCGAGAACATCATGCCCCTGCTCGGTCCAGCAGCAATGCTTCTGTCGTTCGATGTTGAGGCCGACGCCATCGAGGAACACGATCGCTGGCACACGCATGAGCACCTTCCGGAGCGCCTGTCGATTCCCGGCTTCCGTCGAGGGACACGTTGGACAGCCATCGACGGCGCGCCTCGTTACATGGTCCTCTATGAGGTCGAGAGCCTTGCAACGCTGGCGTCAGAGGTCTACCTGGCGAGGTTGAACCATCCGACGCCCTGGACAACGAGAATGATGCCCCGCTACAAGGGAATGAACCGGGGTCTGTGCGCCGTGGTCGGAAGCTTCGGGCTTGGGCAGGGCGGGACAGCGGCGCTCATTCGCTTCACCCCGGAGGCGTCGCATTCCACACCGTTGATCCGCTGGATGCTCGAGGCACTTCGGGCCGTTCCCCGAATGCCTGGCCTTGGCAGCGCACATCTTCTGCAAGGGGCACAGACGGCGGCGATGACCAATGAGCAGCGCATCAGAGGCGCTGATCGCGGGGTTGACTCGGCACTCATCGTGACCGGGTACGACCGCAACGCGGTCGCTGCATACGCGAATGAACTGTGCGCCGTGGGCGGCCTGCCGGCCCGGGGAGCAGTGGAGCTGAGCTGTGCAATCTATCGGTCGAGCTATTCGCTTTCGAGCGCCGAAGTCGACGTCTGACCACCATCAAACCATGGAACCCAACGCAGTCGATCCCTTCAACTTGACGCGCTTCGTCGAAGCACAGGCGAAGAAGTACGAGCAGGCGCTGGGTGAACTTCGTGCTGGCCGCAAGCAGTCGCACTGGATGTGGTATGTCCTGCCGCAATTGCGGGGACTCGGGGAAAGCGCAGTTTCCGATTTCTATGGATTGGCGTCGCTCGACGAGGCAAAGGCCTATCTCGAACATCCGATCCTCGGCCCACGGCTTTCGGAATGCGTGAACGTGCTTGTCTCGCTCGAAGGCGTCAACGCGGAAGCCGTGTTGGGCCGGGGTGACGCGATGAAGTTTCGTTCATGCCTGACGCTGTTCGCGCAGCTCGACGACGAGGGTTCGATATTTCACCAGGGACTCGCGCGCTACTTTGCCGGCTCGCCGGACCAGAAGACTCTTCAGCTTCTCGCGGTGCGCACGTACAAGAATGCCGAGCTGAAGCAGCTGCGAAGCTCTCTGGGTGTGCGGCTGAAATGAGCCCGACCATTTCATCGAGCGGACCTGCTCCGGCCTCCCTCGGCCGCTCATGTCAAACATTGGGCGTCAGAGGTCACCGGCGTCGGAATCACCCATGCGTCAACTTCGAGTCCTCTGGAGCCTCCGCCCTGTCGAGCAGGCCGTAGTCGCGGATGACAGCCGCCACGCGCAGACGGTAGTCCTCGAAAATTTGCTCCCTCCCGGCACGTTGAACGTGTCGGTGCTCCTCCAGGGTGCGCCATTGCCTGACGGCCTCTTCATCGCGCCAGAATGACAATGACAGCAGCTTGCCGGGCTGGGTCAGGCTCTCGAATCGTTCGATCGAGAGGAATCCGTCGATCGTGTCCAGGTGGGGCCGCAAGGAAGCGGCAGCGCCAAGGTACGCATCCCGTTGACCGTCACGGGGAATGACCTCGAAGATCACGGCAATCATGGCGTCACCTCCTGCAGCTGCGCCGGAACGTCAAACGTGCCGTCGACGACTTCCACGAAGCTGCGCTCTTCGCGAAAGATGAACCTCTTTGCCTGCGCAAAGGCAAAGGCGAAATTCTCACGCCCTGCGGCGTCGGCCTTCAGTCGCGCCCGATACGCTTCGTATGCGGCCAGCGATTCGAACGCGATCAGCCCCCATGCCACGTTGTTCGTTCCCTCGTGAGGCAGGAAGTACCCGACCAGGTGGCCACCGCAGCGCGGAATTATCCTGCCCCAGTTCTCCGAATACGCCTTGAACGCCTCGCGCTGGAATGGGTCGATCTCGTATCGGATGAAGCAGGTGATGGTCATGTGGGCTCCGGTTACAGAACGGTTCAGACGATAGCCGTTTGCCGCTCTTGGATGGTTCGTCTAAGATCGAACCATGAAAGACGGCCCGAGCATCGCACGCGTTGCCGCGCTCATCGGCGACCACGCGCGCGCGGAGGTACTCACCGCACTGATGGCCGACCGAGCGCTCACGGCGACCGAACTGGCGGCCATCGCAGGGGTCACGAAGCAGACCATCAGCGCACACCTTGCCAAGCTTCTCGACGCGGGACTGATCACTGTCGACCGTCAGGGGCGTCATCGCTACTTCCGGCTTGCAGACCACGATGTGGCGAGTCTTCTCGAATCGTTGATGGGTGTCGCGTTTCGAACAGGTGCGGTACGAATTCGCTCCAGCCCGCGGGAGCCCGCGTTGCGCAAGGCACGAATCTGCTACGACCACCTCGCGGGCGAGCTGGGTGTGCTGGCCTACGAGTCGCTGCTTGCCCGACGCATCTTCAGCACGGGCACCGAAGGGTTGCAACTGACGAACCGCGGAGCCGCCTGGTTGTCATCGCATGGAATTGACCCTGCCGTGGCCGCCGCACAGCGGCGCGCATTTTGCAGGCCGTGTCTCGATTGGGGTGAGCGCCGCCATCATCTCGGGGGCGCACTCGGCACAGCGCTGCTGGAGCGCCTGTATGAGCTTGGGTGGGCGAGCCGAGCCGAGGATTCTCGCGTCATCACCTTCACGCCGAAAGGAGAGCAGGCCTTCCGGTCCCTTTTCCAGAAGCCGGAGGCCGGCCGTTCGTGAGACTGACGCCCGACCCTTCGCTGCAGCGGACGGCCTTCGGCAGCCGCTGAACTCGAACCTCAGGCGCCTCTTCAAACCAGCAGGTAAGCATGAACGCTACTGAACTACCAAGACCTCCCCTTCCGCCATTCGATGCGGAGTCCGCAGCGCAGAAAGTCCGGATGGCCGAGGATGCATGGAACACTCGAAACCCGGAGCGGGTCTCCCTCGCCTACACGCCTGACAGCGTCTGGCGGAACCGCTCCGAATTTCTATCCGGCCGAGAAGCAATCGTTCAATTTCTCGCGCGCAAATGGAAAACAGAATTGGACTATCGGCTCATCAAGGAGCTTTGGGCCTTCCACGGCAACCGCATCGCGGTTCGGTTCGCCTACGAGTGCCACGACGATTCCGGAAATTGGTTTCGGTCCTACGGGAACGAGAACTGGGAGTTCGATGAGAACGGCTTCATGCACCGCAGAATTGCCAGCATCAATGACTTGCCGATCGAGGAGAGCGATCGTAAATTTCACTGGCCTCTCGGGCGCCGACCGGATGCGCACCCTGGCCTGTCCGAGCTTGGCTTGTGAGGCACCAGCCACCTGACTCGCAGGCGTCCACCCCTTCCTGCATGGGCTCCCCCATGAACGCCAAGGAATGATCGGCAACCACATCGCCCGCGAAATGATTCCATGACCCCCTGGACCTGAAGGCGCTCCAATGACACCCAACCCTTCGCTGCCGAACATGATCGCGGGCTCATGTCACTGCGGTTGCGTTCAATGGACGTTCCAGGGCATCCCCGAGTCGGCGACGGCGTGCAACTGCACCGCCTGTCGCCGATACGGCGTGCTGTGGGCCTATGGCCACGAGGACGAAGGCATCCGGGTCTCGGGGCCCACCAAGGCCTACGTCCGCGGCGACTCGCTGGGCTTTCACTTCTGCCCGGAGTGCGGCTGCGTCGCCTACTGGCGGTCGCTGGAGCCGGACCCGGACGGTCGTCGCCGAATCGCTGTCAACCTGCGCCTCACCGAACCGGAGCCCATCGCCCACATTCCGATTGACCACTTCGACGGGCTCGACAAGTGGGAAGATCTGCCTCGGGACGGGCGATGCATACGAGACCTGTGGTTCTGAGTTCCGACCCCCCCGCAGTCATCGTTCTCATCCTGTACCTGGCGTGGCTCCTTTTCCACTGGCGGCGCTGATGCCGACGGCACGAACCACCAGCGGGATCGTCCTCGTCGGGCATCGGAAGGCACCATGCAACTTCCCTTCAGCGTCGAACAGTTCTTTGGCGTCTTCCGCACGTACAACACGACGGTATGGCCGGCACAGATTCTCTTGCTGGTGCTCGCGCTGCTCGCCGTGATCTTCATTGCGCTTCGGCGCTCCTGGTCCGGCGTTGCCGTCTCGGCGATCCTGGCCTTCCTCTGGCTCTGGCTGGGAGCGGCCTACCACCTGGGGTTCTTCGCGCGCATCAATCCGCTCGCCTACGGCTTCGGCGCACTCTCCATCGTCGGCGGCCTCCTCTTTGCATGGCACGGTGTGGTCCTTCATCATCTGACCTTTGCCTTCGCGAAGAGCCTTCGTACAGCCGTCGCAGCAGCCCTGCTGGCGTTCGCGCTGTGGGCTATCCGATCTGGGCCACGTTCGCGGGGCATGGCTATCCCGAGCTTCCCACCTTCGGCTTGCCGTGCCCTACCGCGATCTTCACCATCGGCGTGCTCGCGCTCGGGCACGGCGCCGGTGTCCGTGCGGTCCTCGTGGTGCCGCTGCTGTGGTCCCTGGTGGGCAGCCAGGCTGCCCTTCTCCTGGA
The DNA here is from genome assembly GCA_043725365.1 of Rhizobacter sp. Taxonomy (GTDB): domain Bacteria; phylum Pseudomonadota; class Gammaproteobacteria; order Burkholderiales; family Burkholderiaceae_C; genus LMDS01. The sequence goes on from JAYSLR010000359.1 coordinate 6,658, forward strand.
TGTCAAGCCCGACCTCGGGCTTCTGGTGGCCGGCGCCGTGGCGGTCGGGCTGTTCCTTTGGCCTGCGCGTGCGCACGACACCCCGTGCGGCGCGGGCAGGCTCCTGGGCCGAAGATGGTCCGGGCCACCCGAGTGACAATGGCGCCCGTCCGCCCGACCGACCAAGGAAACCGCATGGGACCCGAACCGCTTTCGCTCGACGCCGCGACCACGCAGGCGCTGTCCGGCATCGCCACCGCCACGCTCACGACCGTGCTGCTGAAGAAGGGGCTGCGCAACGTCTGGCTGCGCGGCACGCGCCCGCTCGCGCCGGGCCAGCCGCGCGTCGTCGGCCGCGCGTTCACGCTGCGCTTCGTGCCGGCGCGCGAAGACCTGGCGACGCCGGCCTCGTGGGGCGCGCCGATCTCGACGCGCGCCGCGATCGAGGCGATGCCGGCCGGCTGCATCGCGGTCGTCGGCGCGATGGGCGTCACCGATGCCGGGATCTTCGGCGACATCCTGTGCGCGCGCATGAAGAAGCGCGGCGTCGCCGCGCTGGTCAGCGACGGCGTCGTGCGCGACCTCGCCGGCGTGCTCGGCACCGGGCTGCCGGTGTGGTGCCAGGGCACGGCCGCGCCGGCCTCGGTGACCGGGCTGACCTTCGTCGGCTGGCAGGAGCCGATCGCCTGCGGCGGCGTCGCGGTGTTCCCGAACGACGTGATCGTGGTCGACGCCGACGGCGCGGTGCTGATCCCGGCGGCGTTCCTGGAGGACGTGATCGCGGCCAGCGTCGAGCAGGAGCGGCTCGAGGGCTGGATCATGAGCCAGGTCGAGGCCGGCGTCGCGCTGCCGGGGCTGTATCCGCCGAACGCGGAGAACGCGGCGCGCTACCGCGCCTGGGCCGAGGGGCGGTCATGAGCTCGGCGATGCACACGATCGCGGTCGAGCCGCTGCGCGCCGCGATCCACGAGCTGATGCAGGGCTTCGGCAGCGCGCCGCGCGAGGTCGAGCTCGTCACCGACAACCTGATCCAGGCGAATCTGACCGGCCACGATTCGCACGGCATCGGCATGCTGCCGCGCTACGCGAACGCGTTTCTCGAGGGCGGCCTGAAACCGAACATGCATGCGCTGACCCGGCTCGACGCCGGCACGCTGCTCGCGCTCGACGGCCAGGCCGGTTTCGGCCAGGTGATCGGCCATGAGACGATGGAGCTTGGCATCGCGCGCGCCAAGGCGCAGGGCAGCTGCGTCGTCGCGCTCGCGAACGCGCACCACCTGTGCCGCATCGGCGCCTGGGCCGAGATGGCGGTGGCGCAGGGCCTGGTGTCGGTGCACTTCGTCAACGTGATCTCGCGCCCGATCGTCGCGCCCTGGGGCGGGCGCGACGCGCGCTTCGGCACGAACCCGTTCGCGGTCGGCATCCCGGTGCCGGGGCGCGCGCCGGTGATTCTGGACCTGGCCACCAGCGTCGTCGCGCAGGGCAAGACGCGCGTCGCGCACAACAAGGGCGAGCGCCTGGCGCCGGGCCAGCTGCTCGACGACCGCGGCGAGCCGACCACCGACCCGAAGTTCGGCGTCGTCGAGCCCTACGGCGCGCTGCGCACCTTCGGCGAACACAAGGGCTTCGGCCTGGCGCTGGTGTGCGAGCTGCTCGGCGGCGCGCTCGCCGGCGGCCTGGCGGTGCACGGCGCGGCCGACGGCCGGCAGCGCGTGCTGAACGGCATGCTGACGATCCTGTTCGATCCGCAGCGCCTGGGCGATGCGGCGCTCTGGTCGGGCGAGATGCAGGCGTTCCTGGACTGGGTCGTGGCCTCGCCGCCGCAGGCCGGCACCGACCGCGTGCGCGTTGCCGGCGAACCCGAGCGCGAGAGCCGCGCCCGGCGGCTGGCGCAGGGCATCCCGGTCGACGCGACGACCTGGACGGAGCTGCTCGGCGCCGCGGCGAAGCTCGGCCGCGACCCGGCGCGCGTGCACGCGCTGGCCGGTCTCGCGCCCGGCTGAGGGTGCGCGAGGCCGCGGCGCCGGGCCGGGCGCTGCGGGATATCCCGGGGGCATCCTCAGACCCCCCGGCAGGGCCACGTCCTACACCACGCTGCGAAACCGGGTGATAGCGTTGCCTTGCGGGTCCTGGGTTCTTCATGGCGTCGCGCCAGACCCGGAGCCGGCCCCCAGCATGAACACACTCAAAGCATTCGTCGTCGAAGACAACGCGGTGATCCGGGAGAGCCTGGTCGCGGCCCTCGAGGAGCTGGCCCCGGTCGAGGTGGTCGGCACCGCGGAGGACGAGCGCAGCGCGGTCCGGTGGCTGGGCGCACAGGGCGACGCGCCGGCCTGCGACCTGATGATCGTCGACATCTTCCTGAAGGCCGGCTCCGGGCTGGGCGTGCTGCGTGCAGCGCTGGCGCAGCACAGCCCGGTGACGATGGTGGTGCTGAGCAACTACGCCACGTCCGACATGCAGCGCCGCTGCCTGGAGCTGGGCGCGAGCCGGGTGTTCGACAAGTCGGGCGAGCTCGAGGAGCTGATCGGCTACTGCGAGCAGCTCGCCAGCGCGCGCGACAAGCCGCCCACCGCGCCGCACTGAGCGGCCCCGTTCACATCTGCCGGAACAGGTGCACGTAGCTGCGGCTGACGGCGAGGCGCTCGCCGCGGCCCTTCAGGTGCACCTCGCCCGACTCGCCCGGGCCGTGCGTGAACTTCTCGACCTGCGCCAGATTGACGATCGCCGCGCGGTGCACCTGCACGAAGCGCCCGGGGTCGAGCGCATCGGCGAGCTCGCGGATCGAGGTGCGGATCAGCGCCTCTCCGCCCTCCCAGGCGACCGCGGTGTACTTCGCGTCGGCGCGCAGGTACAGCACCTGCTCGATCGGGATCAGCCGCACCGTGCTGCCGACCGAGGCCTTGATCCACTGCAGGTACGGGCGCTCGCGCCGCCGCTGCGCCAGCTGCGCGGCCATGCGTTCGAGCAGCACGCCGACCTCGGGGCGCAGCGCGTCGTCCGCCACCGGCAGCCGCGCCTGCAGGCGCTGCACCGTGTCGCGCAGGCGCTCTTCCTCGATCGGCTTGACGAGGTAGTCGATCGCACCCTGCGCGAAGGCCTCGACGGCGTAGCGGTCGTACGCGGTCACGAACACCAGCTCGGCGCGCCGGCCGATGCAGCGCGCCGCCTCGACGCCGTTCATGCCCGGCATGTGCACGTCCAGGAACACGACCTGCGGGCGCTGCTCGTCGAACAGCTCGACCGCCTCGCGGCCGTTGCGTGCCTGCGCGACGACCTGCAGCTCTGGCCACAGCCGCGCCAGGTGCGCGGCGAGCTGCTCGCGCAGCAGCGGCTCGTCGTCGGCGATCAGCGCGGTCGGCGCATTCATGCGGCAGCGGCGATCGTCACGCGCACGTCGGCGCGCGCGCCGCGCGGCGGCTGCGCCGACAGCACGACGCGCGCGTCCGGCCCGAAGCAGGCGGCGAGCCGCTCCTGCAGGTTGCGCAGGCCCGCGCCGCTGCCGGCACCCTCGGACAGGCCGACGCCGGTGTCGGCGACCCACAGGTGCACGACGCCACCCGCCTCGCGGCGCGCGCCGACCTCGATGCGGCCGCCGTCGCAGCCCGGGTCGATGCCGTGGCGGATCGCGTTCTCGACCAGCGTCAGCAGGCCCATCTGCGGGAACGGCAGCGCGCGCAGCGACGGCTCGATCTCGACGCTGAACGCGAGCCGGTCCGGCATGCGCATCAGCATCAGCTCGAGGTAGGCGCGCACCAGCCGTTCCTCGTCGCCCAGCGTCGCGGCGCGCTGCTGCAGCTGCGGCATCGCCGCGCGCAGGTAGGCGATCAGGCTGCGGAACACCGGCACCGCGCGCGGCGAGCCGCTCTCGACGAGCTGCTGCACGTTGGCCAGCGTGTTCAGCAGGAAGTGCGGCTCGATCTGCGCCGTCATCAGGTGCAGCCGGGCGTCCGCGGCCTGGCGTTGCAGCGTCTCGCGCTCGAGCGCGAAGCGCAGCGCCTCGGCGCGCGCCTGCGCGTCGCGCTCGCGGTACAGCGCGCCGAGCGCGAACAGCGAGCCGATGACGGCCGCACTCAGCGTCACCAGCACGTAGCCGCGCACCAGCGGGCGCGACCCGATGAACGCCGAGAAGTCGCCGCCGACCGTGAACATCTGGACGATCAGCGGCGCCAGCCCCGCCCCCAGGGTCACCGCCAGCACCTGCACGACCCAGCGCGGCAGCACCGCCTGACGCCAGGCGCCGGCGACGATGAACGCGAACAGCAGCACCATGCCGACGAACAGCGTCTCGCCGAGCACCTCGACGAAGGGGTTGTAGGTGATCGGGTTCATCGCCACCGCGGCCGCCAGCGCCAGCGCCACGGTCAGCGCGAGCTGGCGGCGCGTGGGCACGAGGCGGGTGCGATCCCAGTGCTCGGGGGGCGCGGGAACGGGCGGCGCAGTGGTCGTCATCGCGCGAAGGTAAGCGCGGGGTCGGAGGCGGTCAAGGCCCGCGCGCGCCTGCGAGGGACGAAGCGCGGGAATCGGGGATCGGGTGGCGGCGCGGCCGCGTGAACGGAGGGTCCGGCCCGGGTCGCGGGTCGGCTACGCGGTCACGGTGACCGTCAGACCGAGTTCCGCGATCATGCGCTCGCGCATCAGGAACTTCTGCATCTTGCCGGTCACCGTCATCGGGAAGTCGTCGACGAAGCGCACATGGCGCGGAATCTTGTAGTGGGCGATCTGGCCGCGGCAGAAGTCGCGCACCTCGTCGGCGCTCAGGGTCTCGCCGGCCCGCAGCTTGACCCAGGCGCAGAGCTCCTCGCCGTACTTCGCGTCCGGCACGCCGAAGACCTGCACGTCCTGCACCTTCGGATGGCGGTACAGGAACTCCTCGACCTCGCGCGGGTAGACGTTCTCGCCGCCGCGAATGACCAGGTCCTTGATCCGGCCGACGATGTTGCAGAAGCCTTCGGCGTCGATGACCGCGAGATCGCCGGTGTGCATCCACCGCGCCGGGTCGATCGCCTGGTCGGTGCGCTCCGGGTCGTCCCAGTAGCCCAGCATCACCGAATAGCCGCGCGTGCACAGCTCGCCCGGCGTCCCGCGCGGCACGATGCGGCCCTCGGTGTCGACGATCTTCACCTCCAGGTGCGGGTGCACCCGCCCGACCGTCGACACGCGGCGCTCGAGCGGGTCCTCGATCGCGGTCTGGAAGCTGACCGGGCTGGTCTCGGTCATGCCGTAGCCGATCGTGATCTCGCTCAGGTGCATCGCATCGACGCAGCGTCGCATCACCTCGATCGGGCACGGCGCGCCGGCCATCATCCCGGTGCGCAGGCTGGTCAGGTCAAAGCTCGCGAAGTCCGGGTGCTCGAGCTCGGCGATGAACATCGTCGGCACGCCGTAGAGCGCGGTGCAGCGCTCCTCGGCCACGGTCTGCAGCGTCGCGAGCGCATCGAACCCCTCGCCCGGGAACACCATCGCCGCGCCGTGCGTGATGCAGGCCAGGTTGCCGATCACCATGCCGAAGCAGTGGTACAGCGGCACCGGGATGCAGACCTTGTCGCGGTCGGTGAAGCGCATCGCCTCGCCGAGAAAGAAGCCGTTGTTCAGGATGTTGTGGTGCGTCAGCGTCGCGCCCTTCGGCAGCCCGGTGGTGCCGGAGGTGAACTGGATGTTGATCGCGTCGTCGAACTGCAGCGTGCCGGCCAGCGCGGCAAGGCGCGCGCGGTCGTCGGGCCGGCCCAGCGCCGCGACGACGTCGAAGCCGAGCGTGCCGGCCGCTGCCGGGGCGCCGATCTGGATCACCGCCTCGAGGCTGGGCAGCCGGGCCGCCTTCAGCTTGCCGGGGGCCGAGCCGGGCAACTCCGGCGCCAGGGTCCGGATCATGCCCAGGTAGTCGCTGGTCTTGAACGCCGTCGCGGTGATCAGCGCCCGTGCACCGACCTTGTTCAGCGCGTATTCCAGCTCCGACAGGCGGTACGCGGGGTTGATGTTCACCAGGATCAGCCCGGCCTTGGCGGTGGCGAACTGCGTCACCACCCATTCGGCGTTGTTCGGCGACCAGATCGCGACCCGGTCGCCGGGCGCCAGCCCGAGCGCCAGCAGCCCGGCCGCGAGCGCGTCCACGCGCGCGCCGAGTTCGGCATACGTCCAGCGCACGCCCTGCTGGCGCACGATCAGCGCGGGCCGGTCGCCCCAGCGTCCGACCGCCCGATCGAATCGGTGGCCGATGGTCTCGCCGAGCAACGGCGTCGCGACGGCGCCGTTCACGTAGCTGAGTTCTGGCTGGCTCATGGCATTCCTCTTCACGGGTGCGGGTCGGGATCGGAGGGCAACGCCCCGGCGCATCGGGGCGACGACAGGGTTGTCACCGACCGGCCCCCGGCGCGCAACGGCTGGCCACCGCGTCAACCCTTCGCGGACACCTCGACCGCCTTGACGAGTGTGACCGGCCCGTCCAGCAGCGGCTGGGCCAGCTCGAAGAAGCGGGCGACGGTGGCCGACTCGTTGTGCCGGTCCATCGCGGCCTGGTCGGCGAAGCGCTCGTAGGTCGTGAACAGCGCCGGGTCCGACGCGTCCTGCGAGACGAAGAACCCGATCGTCTGCGGCTCGTGCAGCCGCACGTTCTCGGCCACCGCCAGCAGCGCATCGCGCAGAGCCTGCTCGGTGCCCGGGCGGGCGCGGATGACGGCGGTGATGGTCAGCATGGTTCGGATCCCGTGGGCAGTGGCGAGCGCGCGCGGCCTTGCTTCAAAGGTCCGGCGCGCGGGTGTGGAAATCGGTCAGCGCCTGATAGGCCGCGCCGACGCGGAACAGCGTCGCCTCGTCGAACGGCTTGCCGATCAGCTGCATCCCCACCGGCAGGCCGTCGGCGTCGAAGCCGCACGGCACCGCGAGCGCGGGCAGGCCGGTCAGGCTGGGCACGCCGGTGTACTGCATGATGGCCGACAGCATGTCCTCCTCGACGCCGTTCTCGATCACGACCGTCGTCGCGCCGACCGGCGTGGCCGTGAACGGCAGGGTCGGGCACAGGAACAGGTCGACGGTCCTGAAGGCCTCGAGGAACTCGCTGCGCAGCAACGTGCGGTAGCGCTGCGCCTGCAGGTAGTGCGTCGCGAGCAGCATCTCGCCGACCTCGAGCAGCGTGCGCACGTCGGCGCCGTAGTCGTCGGGTCGCTCGCGCAGCCAGCGCTGGTGGTAGGTGCTCGGTTCGGCCGCCTCGATCGTCAGCTGCGCCGAGATGTTGCCGTGGATGTTGCGGATCGCGACCTCGACCACCTCCGCGCCGGCGCCTTCCAGCGTCTTCAGCGCGGCCGTGACGGCGGCATGCACCGGCGGCTGCAGGTGCTGGAAGAAGTAGCCGGGCACGATGCCGATGCGCAGGCCCTTGACGCCCTCGACCAGCCGCGCCAGGCAGTCGCCCATCTCGACGCGCGCGCTGGCCGGGTCGGCCGGGTCGTGGCCGGCGATCGCGCCGAACATCAGCGCGCAGTCCTCCACCGTGCGCGCCATCGGCCCGGCGGTGTCCATGCTCCACGCGAGCGGGACGATGCCGTGGTTGCTGACGCGCCCGTAGGTCGGGCGCAGGCCGACGACGCCGTTGATCGCCGACGGCAGCCGGATCGAGCCGCCGGTGTCGGTGCCGATCGCGCCGAAGCAGGCCCGGGCCGCCACGGCCGCGCCGGAGCCGCCGCTCGAGCCGGCCGGGAAACGATCCGTGTTCCAGGGGTTGCGCACCGCCCCGTAGTGCGGGTTGTCGGACGTGCCGCCCCACGCGAACTCGTGCATGTTGAGCTTGCCGACCAGCACCGCGCCGGCGCCGCGCAGCCGGGCCGCGACCGTGGCGTCGTGCGCCGGCAGCCAGTCGGCGAGGATCTTGCTGCCGGCGGTGGTGCGCTGCCCGCGGGTCGCGACGTTGTCCTTCAGCGCGATCGGGACGCCGTGCAAGGGGCCGAGGTCGTGGCCGGCCGCGATCAGGATCTCGGCGGCGCGGGCGACCTCGCGCGCCTGCGTCTCGAAGACCGTGATGTAGGCGGCGAGCCGCGGATTCACCGCCGCGATGCGCTCCAGCGTCGCCTCGACGACCTCGACCGGCGAGACCTCGCGGCGCTTGATCAGCCGGGCCACCGCGGCGAGGCTCAGGTCCAGCAGGGCGGGATAGCTCCGCGCCGGCATGTCAGTGGCGCCCGGCCGCCCGAAGGCACTGACGCGCCCCCTCGGGGGGCAGTGAGCGGAGCGAACGTGGGGGCTGTTTCATCCTAGGCCTCGGCGTCGCCCGGGGCGTGCACGAGCACCGTCGCGGGCAGCAGCTCGGTGTGTTCGGCCGCGCTCATCTTGCGCGAGAGTTCGTTCGCGGCCGGCAGCCAGGCGGCCAGCAGTTCGCCGACGATCGCGTCGCGGCCCGGCGCGAGCGGCAGCGCCGCCACCTGCGCGAGCACGCGCGCGAGCGCCGCGCTCACAACTGCACGCCGCGAGTCAGCGCACCGTCGACGACCAGGTTGGTGCCGGTGATGAAGCTCGCCGCCGGGCTCGCGAGGAAGACCGCCGCGTTGGCCATCTCCTGCGGCGTGCCCATGCGGCCGGTCGGGTTGAGCGCCAGCGCCTCGGCGTAGAGCTTCGGATTGCCGTGCTCGATCTGCTGCCAGACGCCGCCTTCGAAATAGGTGTTGCCCGGCGACACCGAATTGGCGCGGATGCGCTTCGCCGCGAGATGGAACGCCAGCCCCTGCGTGTAGTGCACGATCGCTGCCTTGAACGCGCCGTACGGACCGGCCGCGAAATCGATCTCGCGCCCGGACACGCTGGCGATCGTGACGATCGCCGCATGCGCGCTCTTCTCGAGCCAGGGCATCGCGGCGTCGACGAGCCGCACCGTGCCCATCATGTCGACCTCGAAGCTCTTCTTCCAGCTGGCTTCGTCGTTCGGGATCGCCAGCGCGCTGACGTTGGCGACGACGATGTCGATGCCGCCGAGCGCGGCCGCCGATCGGGCGACCCAGGCCTTCAGCGCCGGGCCGTCGCCGACGTCGACCGCCTCGCCGATCACCTTGCCGCCGTGGCGCGCGAGTTCGGGCAGCGCCGCCTTCACGCCGTCGGCGCTGCGCGCGCAGAACGCGACGTTGGCGCCCTCGGCCGCGAGCGTCTCGGCGATCGCGCGGCCGATGCCCTTGGTGGCGCCGGTGACGAGCGCGTTGAGTCCCTTGAGTTGCAGGTCCATGACAGTCTCTCCTCAGGCCAGGTACTTCTTCTCGATGCCGGCGCCCACCGTGTACTTGGGGTCGACGAAGTTGCCGAGCCGCACCTTGCCGCACTGGCTCAGCATCATGTAGGCGTCCCAGCGGTCGTAGCC
>JAYSLR010000360.1:0-3880 GCA_043725365.1 Rhizobacter sp.
CTTCAAGGCCTACGACATCCGCGGTGTCGTCGGCAGGGACATCGATGCGGCGTTCGCCGAGCACCTCGGGCGTGCCTTCGGCAGCGCGGCGATCGAGGCCGGCGAGCGCGCGGTGGCGGTGGGGCGCGACGGGCGCGTCTCGGGCCCGATGCTGGTCGAGGCGCTGGTCCGTGGCCTGGTGTCGACCGGCCTGGACGTGGTCGACCTCGGCGCGGTGACGACGCCGATGCTGTACTACGTCGCCGCGACGCGCGGCGCACATGGCTGCAACAGCGGTATCCAGATCACCGGCAGCCACAACCCGAAGGACTACAACGGCTTCAAGATGGTGCTGGCCGCCGGGGCGATCTACGGCGACCAGATCCAGGCGCTGCGCCGGCGCATCGAGGCCGAGGACTATGTCGTCGGCAGCGGCCGGGCCGCCGCGATGGACATCCTGGCCGAGTACCGCACCCGCATCACCGGCGACTGCCGACTCTCGCGCCGGATGAAGATCGTCGTCGATTCCGGCAACGGCATTCCCGGCGCGTCGGCGCCGGGCATCCTGCGCGCGCTCGGCTGCGAGGTCGTCGAGCTGTACTCCGAGGTCGACGGCGACTTCCCGAACCACCACCCGGACCCGAGCCAGCCCGAGAACCTGGCCGACCTGATCCGCACGGTGCGCGAGACCGATGCCGAACTCGGCCTCGCGTTCGACGGCGACGGCGACCGCCTCGGCGTCGTCACCAGGGACGGCCGGATCATCTACCCCGACCGCCAGCTGATGCTGTTCGCCGCCGACATCCTGACGCGCGTGAAGGGCGGCACGATCATCTTCGACGTCAAGTGCACGCAGCACCTGGCCCCGCTGATCCGCAAAGCGGGCGGCACGCCGCTGATGTGGAAGACCGGCCACTCGCTGATGAAGGCCAAGCTGCGCGAGACCGGCGCGCCGATCGCCGGCGAGATGAGCGGCCACATCTTCTTCGCCGAGCGCTGGTACGGTTTCGACGACGCCACCTACACCGCGGCGCGGCTGCTCGAGATCCTGTCGCGCAGTGCCGACCCGAGCCGGGTGCTCAACGCGCTGCCGACCAGCTTCAGCACGCCCGAGCTGAACGTGCCCTGCGCCGAGGGCGAGCCGAAGCGCGTCGTCGCCGACCTCTTGCGTGCCGCGAACTTCCCCGGCGCGAGCGAGATCGTCACGATCGACGGGCTGCGCGTCGATTACGACGACGGCTTCGGCCTGATCCGCGCGTCCAACACGACGCCGGTGCTGGTGCTGCGCTTCGAGGGCCACACGCCGGCCGCGCTGCAGCGCATCGAGATCGCGATGATGGCCGCGCTGCGTGCCGTCAAGCCCGACGCCCGGGTCGCCACCGCGGCGCATTGATCGGCGTGCGCATCCTCATCGTCAAGCTGTCATCGCTCGGCGATGTGGTGCATGCGATGCCGGTGGTGCACGACATTCGCGCGGCGTTTCCCGAGGCGGTGATCGACTGGGTCGTCGAGCCCGGCTTCGCGCCGCTGGTGCGGCGCGTCGACGGCGTCGCCGAGGTCATCGACTGCGCGCTGCGCCGCTGGAGCCGCCGCTGGTGGACGAGCGCGACGCGCGCCGAGTGGCGCGCCTTCCGCGCCCGGCTGCGGCGCGAGCGCTATGACGCGGTGCTCGACCTGCAGGGCCTGACCAAGTCGGCGCTCGTCGCGCGGCTGGCGCCGCTGACCGAGCGCGGCGCGCGCTACGGCCTGGCGAACCGCACCGACGGCGCCGGCTACGAGGCGCCGGCGCGCTGGCTCGTCGATCGGGCGATCCGCGTCGAGCCCCGCATCCACGCGCTCGACCGCTCGCGCGTGCTCGCCGCCGGCGCGCTGGGCTATGCGTTCGCGGGCCCGCCGCGCTTCGGGCTGCGCGCCGCGCCATCGGCGCGCGCCGGCGCGCCGGTGCTGGTGCTGGTCCACGGCAGCTCGCGCGACGACAAGCTCTGGCCCGAGGCCTGCTGGATCGAGCTCGGCCGACGCGCCGTCGCTGCGGGCTGGCGCATCGCGCTGCCGCATGCCGGCGCCATCGAAGAGGCGCGCGCGCAGCGCATCGCCGGCGCGCTGGGGGGTGCGGCGCAGGTCTGGCCCGCGATGAACCTCGATGCCTTGGTCGACCGGCTCGGCGCGACCCAGGGCGTGATCGGCGTCGACAGCGGCCTGAGCCACATCGCGGTCGCGCTCGATCTGCCGCATGTGCAGCTCTACAACTGGCCGACGGCGTGGCGCACCGGGCCGCAGGCCGCGCACGGGCACCGGCATCAGGTGTCGGTGCAGGCCCAGCCGACACCGTCGGTCGACGCGGTCTGGGCCGCGTGGACGCAGGTGCGCGAGGCCGCCGCTTGAGCAGCGCGCGCGAGGCGCTGGCGCGCGGCGCCTACGCACTGCTGCTGCGCCTGCTGGCGCCGGCCTATGCGCTGCGCCTGTGGTGGCGCGGCGCTGCCGAGCCTGTGTACCGCGAGCGCATCCTGGAGCGTTTCGGCGTCTACCGCGATGCGCGCAGCGAGGGCTGGGTCTGGGTGCATGCGGTGTCGCTCGGCGAGACGCTGGCCGCGGCGGCGCTGATCGAGGCGCTGCGCGGCGAGTGCCCCGGCATGCGCCTGCTGCTGACGCACGGCACCGCCACCGGGCGCGCGGCCGGGCGCGCGCTGCTGCGCGACGGCGACCACCAGACCTGGCTGCCCTACGACACGCCGGGCGCGACGCGACGCTTCTTCGCACGCTTCCGGCCCGCCGTCGGCGTGCTGATGGAGACCGAGGTCTGGCCGCACCTGCTGCTCGCCGCGCGCGACGCGCAGGTGCCGATGGTGCTCGCCAACGCACGCCTGAGCGCAAGGAGCTTCGCGCGCGGGCGGCGCCTGCGTGCGGTGCTGCGGCCGGCGATCGACAGCGTCGCGCTGGTGCTCGCGCAGACCGATGCCGACGCGCAGCGCATCCGCGCCTCGGGCGCGCGCACGGTCGAGGTCGGCGGCAACCTGAAGTACGACCTGACGCCCGATGCCGCTCAGCTCGCGCGCGGCAGCGCCTGGCGCGCGCTCGTGCCGCGCGACGTGGTGCTGGCCGCGATCACCCGCGAGGGCGAGGAGGCGATGCTGCTCGAGGCCTGGTCGCGGCATGCGCCGCCCGGCGCGCTGCTGCTGATCGTGCCGCGCCATCCGCAGCGTTTCGACGAGGTCGCCGCGCTGGTGCGCGCCACCGGCCTGACCCTCGCGCGGCGCAGTGCGTGGGGCGACACGCCGCCGGCCGAGGCCTGGGATGCGCAGGTCTGGCTCGGCGACACGATGCGCGAGATGGCGCTGTACTACGGTTGCGCGAAGGTCGCGCTGCTCGGCGGCAGCTTCGCGCCGCTGGGCGGGCACAACCTGATCGAGGCCGCGGCTTGCGGCTGCCCCCTGGTGATGGGCCCCAGCACCTTCAATTTCAGCGCGGCGGCGCAACTGTCGCTGGCGGCGGGCGCATCGCTGCGCGTGGCCGACCTGACGCAGGGCGTGGCGCTGGTGAACGAGTTGCTCGGCGATCCGCAGCGCCTCGCGGCGCTGTCGGCAGGCGCGCTGCGCTTCGCATCGCAGCACCGCGGCGCCGCGCGCCGCATGGCGCAGCGCATCGCGCCGTTGCGGCGCGCCTGAGAGGCACCCCGGCGCGGTTGCATCCGAGTGCCTCTCAGCCTCTGAGCCGCCTCAGGTCTTCAGCAGCGCGAGCGGCCGCAGTGCCGCGCTGCCGGGGAACACCGTGTCGTTCAGGTCGCGCGTGGCCAGCCGCAGGTGGTCCGACAGCAGACCCTTCAGCACCGCGCGCAGGTCGGTCGTGATCCTCAGGTCGCGGCCCTCGTTGAGGTCGCGCCGGGCCAGGCCCGGCCAGTCGGCGA
>JAYSLR010000361.1:0-1921 GCA_043725365.1 Rhizobacter sp.
CAGGCAGGTGAACGGGCCCTTCAGACCGCGCACCTCGGGGAAGGCGTTCTCCTCGGGGCAGAACACGTTGTCCATCACGATCTCGCCGGTCACGCTGGCGCGCAGGCCGACCTTGCCGTGGATCGCCGGCGCGCTCAGGCCCTTGGCGCCCTTCTCGAGGATGAAGCCGCGGATCGCGCCTTCATCGTCCTTGGCCCAGACGACGAACACGTCGGCGAACGGCGAGTTGCTGATCCACATCTTCGCGCCGCTGAGCGCGTAGCCGCCGGCGACCTTCTTCGCGCGCGTGACCATGCTGCCGGGGTCGGAGCCGTGGTCGGGCTCGGTCAGGCCGAAGCAGCCGATCCATTCGCCGGTCGCGAGCTTCGGCAGGTACTTCTGCTTCTGCGCCTCGGTGCCGAACTCGTTGATCGGCACCATCACCAGCGAGCTCTGCACGCTCATCATCGAGCGGTAGCCGGAGTCGACCCGCTCGACTTCGCGCGCGACCAGCCCGTAGCAGACGTAGTTCAGCCCGGCGCCGCCGTAGGCTTCGGGAATCGTCGCGCCGAGCAGGCCCAGCTCGCCCATCTCGCGGAAGATCGCGGGGTCGGTCGTGCCCTCGCGGAACGCCATCAGCACGCGCGGCGCGAGCCGTTCCTGGCAGTACGCCGCGGCGGCGTCGCGCACCGCGCGCTCGTCGTCGCTGAGCTGCTGGTCGAGCAGCAGCGGGTCGTCCCACTGGAAGGAGGCTTTGGTCTTGGCCATGGCGCAGGGCTCCGATCGGATTGAATGGGGGAAAAGCTCAGGCCAAGAGAATACTTGCTCGCGCCGGCGACCGCGGAACGCGCCCTCCCCCGGGCCTGTAGGACACCCGCCACAGCCGGACGAGCCCGCGGCTCACAACGGCCCGCGCTGTCGGCACATGTTGCCGCCCCCGGCGCCCGCATAAGGTCTGGTTACATCACCACGAAGGAGATCTTCATGACGCTCGGCACCATTCTTCTGATCCTGCTGGTCCTGCTGCTGGTCGGCGCGTTGCCGACCTGGGGGCACAGCAAGTCCTGGGGCTACGGACCGAGCGGCGGCCTCGGCCTCGTGCTGGTGATCGTGATCGTGCTGCTGGTGATGGGGCGGATCTGACGCCAGGCCGCGGCGCCCGGCGCCGCGCTACCGTTCTTTACCCGCCCCGCGCGCTGGCGCGGGCTATGCTTGGTGCGAACGCCGCCACCCCGGCGGCGACCCCGCCCCACCCCGCCCATGCCCTCGCGTCCGAACCCGCCCGCCGCCGCCGCCCCGGCGCACGGGCAGAACCCAGCCAGCGATGAAGACTGCATCCTCGTGCTCCAGGGCGGCGGCGCGCTCGGGGCCTACCAGGCGGGCGTGTTCGAGTCGCTGAGCAAGGTCTACCGCGAACCGACCTGGGTCGCGGGCATCTCGATCGGCGCGATCAATGCCGCACTGATCACGGGCAACCCGCCGCCTGCGCGAGTGGAGAGGCTGCGCGAGTTCTGGAACCTGGTCAGCTCGGCGCTGCCGGCGCCGCTGATCGCCGCGAACCCGAACCCGAACGCGCGCGAGAGCCTGAACGAGGCGAGCGCGGGTCAGGTGATGCTGTTCGGCGTGCCGGGTTTCTTCAAGCCGCGCTTCCCGCCGGCACCGTTCCAGCCGCGCGGGTCGCCCGAGGCGATCAGCTACTACGACACGGCACCGCTGCGCGCGACGCTGGAGAAACTGGTCGACTTCGACCGCATCAACGCGGGCGCGGTGCGGCTGTCGGTCGGCGCGGTCAACGTGCGCACCGGCAACTTCGAGTACTTCGATTCCAGCAAGCAGGCGATCGACGCGCGCCACATCATGGCCAGCGGTGCGCTGCCGCCGGGCTTCGCGCCGATCGAGATCGACGGCGAGCACTACTGGGACGGCGGCCTGGTCTCGAACA
>JAYSLR010000362.1:0-5680 GCA_043725365.1 Rhizobacter sp.
CGGCCAGCGCACCGGCGCGGCGGCAGACGGGCCGACGGTCGCGGCGCCTGCCTGGGACGCGCGCAGCCCCCGACCGGCCCCTATCGCTCCATGGGCCCATAGTACCCATAGAAGGTGCTGACTTCGGAATGGCTGGCCTTGTTGAGGAGCGGCAGAACGACAGGACATGCCTGGATCGTCGCCAGCGCCTGCATGACGGTCTTTTGCGGAGTCTGCTCCGCGGCGACGACAAGGATGATCTGGCCCATGTGGGTAGCCAGGACCCGCGACTCGGTGGAGGGCAGCAATGGCGGTGCATCGAAGACGATGATGCGATCGGCGTATCGATCGGCCATCTCGACGAGCAAGCCGATCGTCGTTTCGCTGGCAATCATTTCGGTGGCCAGGGGACGCGCCGCGCCCGCCGGCAGCACCGTCAGTGTCTCGATATTGGTGCGAAGCAGCACATTCGACATGTCGTGCGCCGGATCGGCCAGGACGTCGAGGAATCCGGCCGTACGGTCGATGCCGAGATGGCTCATCACGGAAGGGCGTGCCACGTCGGCATCGACGAGGAGCACCTTCTTGTTCAGCTCCATCGACAGGCTGATGGCCAGGTTGATCGCGACGAAGGTCTTGCCCTCGTCGGGTACGGCACTCGTCACCATGATGAGGTTCGCATTTCGAACCGGCACCGCTTCCTTGTCATCCATGTTGGCAAGAAGCTGCCGCTTGACGACGCGAAACTCGTCGGCGATCTGCGTGCGCGGTGCCTGCGGTGTCACAAAGCCCATCGCGCCGAGCCGGACGAGGTCGATTTCGACCTGCGCGGCACGGCGCGGCGCGCTGACCGGCTCCGGGCCATGGTCCACGGTCGCTTGCTCAGGGCGTCCGCGCGGGGGCGCGGTGGAGCGGCGAACGTACTCGAGGCGATTGACGACGCGTGCCGGCAGGTCTCCGGATGCGCCGCCCACCGCGGCGGGGCTGATCGAAGCCGCGCGCCGCGGCACGTCGATACCGCTGCGCCGCAGTTCCTCGAGGCGTTGCGCTGCCTGTTCGATGATTCCCACAAGAGCCCCTTACCCTCGCACCTGCATGGAAGTCCACGCGATCCAGACGCCCGCGGCGATGATCAGGCTGCCAAAGGCCGAGACGAATCTGAGCTTCTCGGCTCGCGCATGGCGCAGCGTGTCGGCGCTCATCACCATCGATACGCTGCCGAGCACCCTGCGCCCCGTCATCTCGCCGAGGAGCTTGACGCTGGCGAACGTCGGCAACAGCTTGGTGGCCAGAAAGGTGGCCGCGACGCCCGCCGCCAGCGACAGAACGACCACCAACTGCGTCAGCGCCGTCCGATTCGGGAACACGGGTTGTGGCGCTGTACGAGGCGGATCGATGACCTGGAATTGCGCGGCACGGGTTGCGTCCACGTCTTCCGACAGCGCCGCCTTCTCGCGGCGGTTGACCATGGTCTGGTAGGCGCCCTTGACCACCTCGTAGTCACGGTTGAGCTGCGCCATCTCCGCTTCGATCTGCGGAACGCGAGTTGCCGAAGCGCGCAGCTGCGCCAGGCGCGCCTGCATGTCGCCGGCACGCACGCGCAGCGACGCGACCTCGGCCTCCGACTGGGCGAGTGCGAGCTTGATCTGTTGTCTCCCCTGGTTGCCGGCCGGGGATGCGATTGCCGGCATCTTTGCTGCGGCCTGGCGACGGGCCTCTAGATCTCGTCGCCTGTCTTCCTCGAGACTCGCGATCAGGCGCTTGGCGGCGATGACGTCGGGATGCTGATCCGTGTAGCGGCGCAGGAGCTCGTCGAGCTGCTTGCGCTGCGCCTCCAGGCGGGCGTCGTACTCCGATACCTGGGTTGCCGGCGCCGCCGCAGGGAAGTCCGGTACCAGCGACTCGGTCTCGCCGCTCAACTCCCGCTTGAGCGCGTCCCGCGATTGCTCGGCCGCCCTGAGGTCGACCGACAACTTGCTCATTTCTTCCGTGAGCACCGACATCCGCGCGAAGTAGTCCTTGCCGGAGGCATCGGTGACTCCCAGGTTGCGCAGCTTGAATTCCTTGAGTCGGTTTTCGGCCTCGGCCAGCCGCGTTTCGTAGCTCTTGATCTGCTCGTCGATGAAGTCGCGGGCGCCTTGCGCGTCGCGCTGCTTGTTGCCCGAGTCCGAGGCCAGGAACAGCGAGACCAGGTTGGCGACGACGACACGCGTGGTCTCCGGGTTCGTGCCGCGATAGCTGAAATTGAAGACGTTGTCCCGTCCGCTGCTCGCGATCTTGATTTCGTGCGTCATGCCTTCGATCATCCGTTCCCGTTCTTCGGGCGGCACCGCACGCGCAGTCGGGAACGACTTGTCGAGCAGGAGTTCCACGTTGGGCCGGGTGATCAGCGTGCGCGCCAGCAGGCCGACGGTCTGGTCGAGATCGGGCTCCACCGCCAGGTCGCGCATCAGCGGCCGCAACACGCTCTTGGTGTCGACATAAACGCGTGCAGTGGCTTCGAAGCGGTCGCGAACCATGGCGAGCCCGGCCGCGCCGAGGACGGCCACCAGCCAAGCGACGGCGATGCCGAACCAGCGCCGCTTCCACATGGCGCGGGCGATTTCGAGTATCTGGGGTATCAACTGATCCATGGTGATGTCGTGCTCATGGCATCGGGCCGCGCGGAGCCGCGCGACGCCACGCGTCTTGAAAACACGTCTAGAACCAACCCTGCGGGACGATCACGATGTCGCCGGGCCGGACGTCGACGTTGGCGGAGATGTCACCCCGCTTCAGGAGATCCTTGAGTCGGACGCTGTACGGCTTGCCGCCATCCTTGCCGCGAACGAGCACGGCCGCATTGCCGTCGGCGAAGTCGGTGAGTCCGCCGACCTGGATCATCACGTCCAGCAAGGTCATATCCCGGCGGTAGGGAATCGCCTGCGGCTTCGCCGCCTCGCCGATGACGCGAATCTGCTCGCTCGACACGCCCTGAAAGCCGGTTACCACGACCGTCACGACCGGGTCCCGCAGCGTCTTCGATAGCGTCTTCTCCAGGTCGCGGGCGAGGTCGCTAGGGTTGCGACCGATCGCCGGCATGTCTTCCACCAGCGGCGTCGAGATCTTGCCGTCGGGACGCACCGCGACACTCATCGATAGCTCCGGATTTCGCCAGACGATGATGTTGACCACGTCGAGCGGTCCGATCAGGTAGCGATAGTCGGCCGTGGCGGCCTGCACAGGCGCCGGCGGGTAGCGCGGCGACGAACATGCGACGAGGAAGACCGCGACCAGGGCGCCGACAACGAGGCGCACGAACCGAGGAGCCGAAACGAGACCTGAATCCGATGCCATTGATCTTCTCCACCACGATGACTTGCCCGGCACCTGCACCGGCGGAGCGACCCCGCGGAGGCGCTCGATGTTACGGTCACGCTCAGGCAGGCTTCTCGCCAATGCGAAGCATAGCGTGCGAAACGACCGCTCGAGGTCGAACATTGACAGGCGGCGAACTTGGCGACGGTCTCCTGCCCGACGGGGCGCCCGCCAGTTGCGGCATGATTGCCGGCCTATGAACCCCCACGTGCTCGGCTATGCATCGATGGGCATCGGCTTCGGGCTCGGGTTCGTCTTGTCCGCAACCGCTTACGGCACTCGAAACTTCGTCAACCGGTGGGCTCTGCGTGTCGTCGACTCGCTGCGGCGACGGCCGTCTCGATTCACGGCCATCCATGCCGACGCGATCGAATGGCGGGAGAACCAGGCGCATCGGGACCGGACGACGTTCTTCATGAAGCCGCTGTCCCATGCAAACGATCACGGCAACGTGCTGATGCTTGTTCGTTATCCCGCCGGCAAGCTCAATCCAGACCACGTTCACACGGTGGGTCACGGCATGTACGTGCTGAGCGGCGAGCTCGTCACTCACCGCGGCACCTTCGGTCCCAACACCTTCGTCTGGTTCCCTGCCAACGAGGTGATGTGTCACGGAGCCGGTCCCACCGAGGATCTCGTCGTGCTCTTCTCGACCGGCTCCGGAATGGACACGCGGTACGTGGCTCGCACTCCTGGCTAGGGCCTGTCACCGAGGTCGGGTCGGTGTCTCGACCCTGCGCCGCTCGGCAACGCAACGATGAAATAGCTTCTGCATGAGCGCTGCACTGACCACCAAGGTATTGACGGAGTCGGAGTTCCCCGCCTGGGACGCTCTCGTGGCGACGTCGGCTCAGGGCAGCCCCTACGGCACGACGCCGTACCTGAACGCGCTCTGCGAGGCGACTGGGGGCACCTTCCGCATCCTCGCCGCTGCAAGGGGGAACGACCTTGTCGGAGGAGTGGCGCTGTTCGAGCAACGGCAGGGCTCCCTGACACGGGTGACACCCCGACCGCTGCTCTACTACAACGGGCTGGTGCTGTGCGAGTCGACGAGCAAGTATCCATCGCTCGCCACGGCGAAGGTGCTCGAGGCCTCGAGCGCCATCGAGGCGCAGATTTCGTCGTCTCGCTACGAGCGGGCGGTACTCAAGCACCATTGGTCCTTGCTCGACGCGAGGACCTTCATGGCGCAGGGATGGGCCGTTCGCCCAGGATATTCGTACCTGGTGTCGATCTCGGACATGGAAGCGGCTTGGCAGCGCGTCGAGCAGAACCTTCGTCGACTGGTCCGCCGGAGTTCGCAGCAAGGCATCCGCTTCACTGACGACGACGACTTCGCCAGCTTCTTTCGCCTGCATGCGGCGGGTGTCGCGCGCAAGGGGATGCCGCTGTACTTGCCCGAGGACCGCTTTTCGCGCTTCATCCGGCGACTCGGCGAGCAGGGCCTCTGCCGCATCTACCACGCGCGGCTGCCGACCGGACAGTCCATTTCAGCGCAGATCGTCCTGACCGGAAAGAGCCCCGTGTCCCACTCGGTTTGCGCGGCGGCGGACCCCGAGCACCTCAACACGGGCGCAACGGCGTTCCTGCGCTGGAAGGTCTTCGAAGCCCAGTCGGCCCTGGGCTACGGCGGAAACGACCTGACCGATGCGGCGCTCAATCCAGTGACTCATTTCAAGAGCCAGTTGGGCGGCGAGCTCAAGCTATGCCTGATTTGCGAGAAGACATTCGAGCCCGAGCACTGGGCGCGAAAGCTGGCGTCTAGATGGCGGGCGAAGGTGGGTCGCGCAGGTAGATAGTCGCGTACCGCTGCTTCCAGTCCGCGCGCGCGATATCGAGCCGCTCCAGGCCCCAGTAGGTCCACGGCCACGGAGCACCGCGCAGGGTCAGGGCGTCACCGTGGATCTCGGGAATGAGGTAGTCCAACGGCCGCAGACCTGCCTTCCCGGTGAGGGAGTGCCGAAGGTCGATGTCCATCCCGTCGACGAAGAGGGCCGCCCTGGGTTTCAGCAGCGAACACAGATGGGCAAACGCCGTTCGGGATTGCTTCCTGCTGAGGTGATAGAGAAAATTCTGGGCGACGACGATGTCGGCCCGCTCGATCGGGGAAATCAGGCGTGCGTCCAGGACATCGGCGATCTGAAAGGCGATCCGCTCCCGGATCTCCGGCTTCACCTCGAGGTCATCGCCTTTCCGATGAAACGTGGATGTGACGAACTCCTCGCTGACGAACCCGTTCTTGGTCACTTCTTCGCGGCTGTATCGCGCGCTCGACGCCTTCTCGATCATGCCTGCGTCGATATCCGCCGCCGTCACGTGAAAGGCAAGGTCGGGCGACGGCTCG
>JAYSLR010000363.1:0-7852 GCA_043725365.1 Rhizobacter sp.
GGACGGGCGCAGCCCGTTCCGGGGGACATGAGCGGAGTTGTCCACCCGGCTCCTGCGGCTCGCGCCGACCGTCACAGTGCGCACGCTCGCTTGCGAACGACCGCACCGGGCCGTCAGCAGCCGCTCGACGACAACCCTCCGGGGGTTCAGCGCTCGCGTGTGGCTCGACGCGCGATGGGGCCAGCCAGATGACGCTGCCGAACCTGTCGCGCCGGCAACTGCTGGGCGCCGGGCTGTCCACTGCGCTGACCGCCGCGGTGCCGGCCCAGACGCCGGCGCCGGCGCCGAAGAAGGTGCTGCGCTATGCGTTCGAGGTCGCCGAGACCAGCCTCGATCCGGTGAAGGTCAACGACCTGTACTCGCGCACGCTGACGCCACACATCTTCGAAGGCCTGTACCACTACGACCACCTGGCGCGGCCGATCAAGATCAAACCGCTGACAGCGGACGGGATGCCGCAGGCCTCGAGCGATTTCCGGGTCTGGACCATCCGGCTGCGGCCCGGTATCCACTTCGCCGACGATCCCGCATTCAAGGGCCAGCGGCGCGAGCTGGTCGCGCAGGACTACGTCTACAGCTTCAAGCGCTTCGCCGACCCTGCGAACAAGAGCCCGAGCTGGTCGGGCATCGAGACCGATCGGCTGCTCGGCCTGAACGAGCTGCGCCAGCAGGCGCTCGACACCCGCAAGCCGTTCGACTACGACCGCGAGATCGAGGGTGTGCGCGCGCTCGACCGCTACACGCTGCGCTTCACGCTCGCCGATCCGCGCCCGCGCTTCTACGAGAACCTGGCCTCCAGCGATCTGTTCGGCGCGGTCGCGCGCGAGGTCGTCGAGTTCTACGGGGCCGAGGCCGAGTCGCACCCGGTGGGCACCGGGCCGTTCAGGCTCGTGCAGTGGCGGCGCAGCTCGTTCCTCGCGTTCGAGCGCAACCCGGGCTTCCGCGAGATGTTCTACGACGCCGAACCGGCCGCCGACGACGCCGAAGGCCTGGCGCTGCTGGCGCGCTTCAAGGGCCGGCGCCTGCCGATGGTGGACCGGGTCGAGATCTCGATCATCGAGGAGGAGCAGCCGCGCTGGCTTGCGTTCGTCAACGCCGAGGCCGATCTCGAGTTCGAGATGGGTTTCCAGTTCGTGCCGCAGGCGATGCCCAACGGCAAGGTCGCGCCGCACCTGGCCAGGCGCGGCATCGTCGGCTACCGGCACCTCGAGCCGACGGTCTATTGCGCGTTCTTCAACATGGAAGATCCGCTCGTCGGCGGCTACACGCCGGACAAGGTCGCGCTGCGCCGCGCCATCGGCCTGGGCTTCGACACGCGCGAGGAGATCGCCTATGCGTTCAACGGCCAGGGCATCCTGGCGCAGACGCCGCTGCTGCCGCACACGCTCGCGTTCGACCCGGCCTACCGCAGCGAATTCGCCGACTACGATCCGGCCCGCGCCAAGGCCCTGCTCGACCTCTACGGCTACGCCGACCGCAACGGCGACGGCTGGCGCGAGATGCCCGACGGCGCGCCGCTGGTGCTGCGCATCAACACCCAGCCCGACCAGCGCTCGCGCAAGATCGTCGAGGTGATGGACCGCAACCTGCGTGCGATCGGCATCCGCAACGAGTTGGTCGTTGCGCAATGGCCGGAGAACCTGAAGGCGGCGCGCGCCGGCAAGCTGCAGGTGTGGACCGTCGGCTCGGCCGCCGACGCGCCCGACTCGATCGGTGCGCTCGCGCGCTACGACAGCCGCCAGATCGGCGGCCAGAACATGGCGCGCTTCCGGCTGCCGGCGTTCGACGCGATCTACGATCGCGCCCAGGCCATTCCCGACGGCCCGGAGCGGACCGCGCTGTTCGAGCAGGCGCAGAAGCTCGCGCTGGCCTACATGCCCTACAAGTACACGCTGAACCGGATCTCGACCGACATGGCCCAGCCCTGGCTGATCGGCTTCCGGCACCCGGTGTTCTGGACCGAATGGTGGCACTACGTGGACATCGACGAGACCTTGCGCGCGCTGCGCTGACGCCTTGAACGAATGGACAAGATGAAGATCCTGACCTCCCTGGCGCGGGCCGCCGGCCTCGCCGCCGCGCTGGCGGTCGTGCCCGCGCTCGCGCAGACCGTACCGGCACCGGGCGCGGCGCCGCAGAAGGTGCTGCGCTACGCGTTCCGCGTCGCCGAGACCAGCCTCGATCCGGTGAAGATCAACGACCTGTATTCGCGCACGCTGACACCGCACATCTTCGAGGCGCTGTACCAATACGACCCGCTGGCGCGGCCGATCAAGATCAAGCCGCTGACCGCCGACGGCGCGCCGCAGCACTCCGACGACTACCGCGTCTGGACCGTCAAGATCCGTCCCGGCATCTACTTCGCCGACGATCCGGCGTTCCAGGGCAAGAAGCGCGAGCTGGTCGCGCAGGACTACGTCTACACGCTGAAGCGCTTCGCCGACCCGGCGAACAAGAGCCCGGTCTGGTCCGGCATGGAGACCGAGAAATACGTCGGCCTCGCCGCGCTGCGCAAGACGGCACTGGAGACCAGGAAGCCCTTCGACTACGACCGCGAGATCGAGGGCGTGCGCGCGCTCGACCGCTACACGCTGCAGTTCAAGGTCGAGGACCCGCGCCCGCGCTTCGCCGACGGCCTGGCCGGCAGCGACCTGTTCGGCGCGGTCGCGCGCGAGGTCGTCGAGTTCTACGGCGACAAGGTCGACGCGCACCCGGTGGGCACCGGCCCGTTCAAGCTGGTGCAGTGGCGGCGCAGCTCGTTCATTGCGTTCGAGCGCAACCCTGCCTACCGCGAGCGCACCTACGACGCCGAGCCTGCCGCCGACGACGCCGAGGGCCAGGCGCTGCTGGCGCGCTTCAAGGGCCGGCGCCTGCCGATGATCGACCGCGTCGAAATCTCGGTGGTCGAGCAGGAGCAGCCGCGCTGGCTGTCGTTCGTCAACGGCGAGGCCGACTTCATCGAACGCGTCGGCTTCGAGTTCATCCCGACTGCGATGCCGGGCGGCCATGTCGCGCCCAACCTGGCGAAGCGCGGCATCCGCGCCTACCAGCAGATCGAGCCGGGCACGACCTTCATGCTGTTCAACATGGAGGATCCGGTGGTCGGCGGCTACACGCCCGAGAAGGTGGCGCTGCGTCGCGCGATCGGCCTCGGGCTGGACCTGCCGCGCGAGATCCGCCTGCTGCGCAACGGCCAGGCCGTGCTCGCGCAGTCGCCGATCATCCCCTACACGAGCGGCTACGACCCGGCCTTCAAGAGCGAGTTCAGCGAGTACGACCCGGCGCGCGCGAAGGCGCTGCTCGATCTGTACGGCTATCTCGACCGCGACGGCGACGGCTGGCGCGAGATGCCCGACGGCTCGCCGCTGCTCCTGCAGCTCTCGTCGCAGCCTGATGCGACGACACGCGCACTCGACGAGCTGACGACCAAGAACCTGCAGGCGCTGGGCCTGCGGGTGAAATTGAAGATCGCGCAGTGGCCCGAAAATCTGAAGGCGGCGCGCTCCGGCGCGTTCGCGATGTGGTCGCTGGGCAGCTCGGCGGCCGGCGCCGACGGCCAGGGCGCACTGGCGCGCTACGACAGCCGCCAGATCGGCGGGCAGAACATGGCGCGCTTCCGCTGGCCCGAGTTCGACCGCCTCTTCACGCGCATGGAGGTGATCCCCGACGGCCCCGAGCGCGACGCGCTGTTCGACGAGGCCAAGCGCCTCGCGGTCGCCTACATGCCGTACAAGATGCGCGTCAACCGCCTCCTCACCGACATGTCGTACCCGTGGCTGATCGGCTACCGGCGGCCGGTGTTCTGGCAGGACTGGTGGCAGTACGTCGACATCGACACCACGCAGCTGCCGCGGCGCCCGTGATCGAGGCGCGTCGATGATCGACCGCCGCACCTGCTCGGCCGCGCTGCTGGGGGCACTGGCGCTGCCCGGCGCGGTGCGGGCAGCCGGTGCTGAGGCGGGTGGCGGCAACATCCTGCGCGTGCCGTTCGAGGCGGCCGAGACCGGCTTCGACCCGGCGCAGATCGGCGACCTGTATTCGGCGCGCGTGACCGCGCACATCTTCGAGGCGCCGTACCACTACGACTGGCTCGCGATGCCGGTCAAGGTGCGGCCGCTGACGGCCGCGGCGCTGCCCGAGGTCAGCGACGACTTCCGCGTCTGGACGGTGCGGCTGCGGCCGGGCATCCACTTCGCCGACGACCCGGCGTTCGGCGGCCGCCCGCGCGAACTGGTCGCGGCCGACTACGCCTACTCGATCAAGCGCGTGTTCGACCCGGCGACGAAGAGCCCGAGCCTGTCCAGCCTCGAGGAAGAAGGCATCGTCGGCGTCGACGCGCTGCGCGATGCGGCCCTGCGCGCGAAGCGGCCGTTCGACTACGACGCGCCGGTCGAGGGGCTGCGCGTGCTGGACCGGTACACGCTGCAGATCCGCCTGCACGAGCCGCGGCCACGCTTCGTCTCGACGGTGCTGTGCGATTCGTCATTCCGCGGCGCGGTGGCGCGCGAGGTCGTCGAGCGCTACGGCGCCGAGATCGCCGCGCACCCGGTGGGCACCGGCCCGTACCGGCTGAAGAGCTGGCGCCGCAGTTCGCGCATCGTGCTCGAGCGCAACCCGGGCTTTCGCGACATGCGCTACGACGGCGAGCCGGCGCAGGGCGACGCGCAGGGCCAGGCCTGGCTCGCGCGCTTCAAGGGCCGGCGCCTGCCGCTGAACGACGGCGTCGAGATCGCCGTGCTCGAGGAAGGGCAGTCGCGCTGGCTGAGCTTCCTGAGCGGCCAGGTCGACTATGTGCGCGTGCCGCCCGAGTTCACGACCGTCGCCACGCCGGGCGGCACGCTCGCGCCCCATCTCGCGAAGCGCGGCGTCCTCGCGCGCCGCTTCGTGAACCCCGACTTCACGATGTCGTGGTTCAACATGGACGTCCCGGTCGTCGGCGGCTACACGCCGGACAAGGTCGCGTTGCGGCGCGCGGTCGGCCTGGCGTACGACACCGACCGCGAAATCCGCATCGTGCGCCGCGGCAGTGCGGTGGCCGCGCAGGCGCCGATGCCACCCGGCACCTACGGCCACGACCCGGCGCTGCGCACCGAGCAGAGCGACCACGACCCGGCGCGCGCGCAGGCCCTGCTCGATCTGTTCGGCTATGTCGACCGCGACGGTGACGGCTGGCGCGAGCAGCCCGACGGCTCGCCGCTGCTGCTGCACATGGCGACGCAGGCCTCCAACTTCGAGCGCCAGCTCGACGAGAACTGGCAGAAGAGCCTGGCGGCGATCGGCGTGCGCATGGTGTTCGAGACCGCGCAGTGGCCCGAGAACTTCAAGGCCGCGCGCGCCGGCAAGCTGCAGATGTGGGGTCTGGCGTCGACGCTCGGCGCGGACGCGCAGGCCGGCCTCGAGTACATGTACGGCCCGGCGATCGGCAGCGGCAACCTGGCGCGCTTCAGGCTGCCGGCGTTCGACGCGATCTACCGCCGCCTGCTGGTGCTGCCCGACGGCCCGCAGCGCGCCGCGCTGTTCGTCGAGGCCGCCAAGCTCGTCACCGCGTACATGCCGTACAAGATGCACGTGCACCGCGTCTACACCGACCTGACGCAGCCGTGGGTCACCGGCTGGCGCCAGGGGCTGTTCCGCAACGAGTCGTGGCAGTTCGCCGAGGTCGACGCCGCGCTGCGTGAGCGTTTGTCACGTTGACGACGCCCGTGCGGCCCGCACAATGGATGCATGACCGCGCCCGCCGACCGCCCCCACCACATCACCCGCTACACCGACTGGCTCGCGCGCGAACGCGGCCTGCACTTCGATGCGACCACGACCGCGGGCTACGACGCGCTGTGGCGCTGGTCGGTCACCGACCTGCGCGCGTTCTGGGGCTCGGTCTGGGACTACTTCGGCCTGCAGTCGCCGACGCCGACCACCGCGGTGCTCGACGCCGAGGTGATGCCCGGCGCACGCTGGTTCGCCGGCGCCCAGGTCAACTACGCGCAGCACCTGTTCTCGCATGCCGACGCGGCGCACGCGGCCGGCCACCCGGCGATCGTGTTCCGGAACGAGGCGATGCGCAGTGGCGAACTGCAGCAGATCTCGTGGCCCGAGCTGCGCCGCCAGGTCGCGTCGCTCGCGGCCGAGCTGAAGCGCCTGGGCGTGCAGCGCGGCGACCGGGTCGGCGCGTTCCTGCCCAACATTCCGCAGACGGTGGTCGCGTTCCTGGCCTGCGCGAGCCTGGGCGCGATCTGGTCGGTGTGTTCGCCCGACATGGGGCCGGTCGCGGTGCTCGACCGCTTCCGCCAGATCGAGCCGACGCTGCTGATCGCCTGCGACGGCTACCGCTACGGCGGCATCAATCACGACCGCCTGCCGGTGCTGCGCGGCCTGATCGACGAGCTGCCCAGCGTGCGCGACGTGCTGCTGCTGAAATACCAGGACGCCGACGCGGACGCCGCGAGCCTGACCGGGCCGCGGCGCGCCGTCCACGATTTCACCGCCGCGACCTCGCACGACGCGGCCTTCGAGCCGGTCTGGCTGCCCTTCGACCACCCGGTGTGGGTCGTCTACTCGAGCGGCACGACCGGGTTGCCGAAGGCCATCGTGCACGGCCACGGCGGCGTCATGATCGAGGCGCTGAAGGCCGGCGCGCTGCACAACGACGTCGGCCCGAGCGCGTTGACGGGCGACCGCTACCACTGGTACAGCACGACCGGCTGGATCATGTGGAATTCGCAGCTCGGCGCACTGCTCGGCGGCGCCACGATCTGCATCTTCGACGGCAACCCGGGCGGCGCCCTCAAGGTGCCCGACCTGAACACGCTGTGGCGCTTCGCGGCCGATGCCGGCGTCACGTTCTTCGGTGCCGGCGCGGCGTTCTACGCGAACTGCCTGAAGGCCGGCCTGGAGCCGATGAAGGTCGCCGACCTGTCGAGGCTCCGCGCGGTCGGCTCGACCGGCTCGCCGCTGTCGGTCGAGTCGTACCAATGGGTCTACGACAACATGCCGAAGGTCGACGGCCCGGATGGCCCCCAGCGCATCTGGCTCACGCCGATCTCAGGCGGCACCGATTTCGCCGGCGCGTTCGTCGCCGGGATGCCGACCCTGCCGACCGTGATCGGCGAGATGCAGTGCCGCTGCCTGGGCGCCGACGTGCATGCCTGGGACGAGCAGGGTCGCGCGCTGATCGACGCGGTCGGCGAACTGGTCTGCGCGAAACCGATGCCGTCGATGCCGCTGTACTTCTGGGGTGATGTGGAGCCCCCGGGCGGAAATACCGCCCACCCCCCGAGGGGGTCCACGCCCGCCTTGGGGCGGCCCGGCGCCGGGCGCGCCGACGGCAAGCGCTACCACGACAGCTACTTCGACATGTACCCGGGCGTCTGGCGCCACGGCGACTGGATCCGGATCACGCCGCGCGGCGGCGCGATCATCTACGGCCGCAGCGACGCGACCATCAACCGCCACGGCATCCGCATGGGCACGGCCGAGCTGTACCGCGCGGTCGAGGCGCTGCCCGAGGTGCTCGACAGCCTCGTCGTCGACCTCGAGTACCTGGGCCGCGAGAGCTACATGCCGTTGTTCGTCGTGCTGCGCGACGGCCTGACGCTCGACGCCGCGCTGGCGAAGCAGCTGAAGGACGCGATCCGCACCGCGCTGACGGCGCGCCACGTGCCGAACGAGATCTTCCAGGTCGAGGCCGTGCCGCGCACGCTGTCGGGCAAGAAGATGGAGCTGCCGGTCAAGAAGCTGCTGATGGGCACCCCGGCCGAGCAGGTGTTCAAGCTGGATGCGATGGCGAACGCTGGCTGCGTCGCGTGGTTCGTCGACTTCGCCCATCGACGCGGCAGCGGCCCGAGCGCCGGGC
>JAYSLR010000364.1:0-4354 GCA_043725365.1 Rhizobacter sp.
GCCGGGTCCGGGCCGAACACCGCGACCGAGCTCGAGAACACGAAGCGCGGCGCCTGGCCGCCCGCGTTGACGTTGGCGCGGACCGCATCGAGCAGCGCGCGCGTGCTGTCGACGTTGGAGCGCAGCCCGAGATCGAAGTCGAGCTCGCACTCGCCCGACACCGCCGACGCGAGGTGGAACACGCCGTCGAAGGCCTCGTCGCGCAGCGCGTCGGTCTGCGTCAGCAGCGCCCCTAGGCGGCCCTCGACGCGCGCATCGGCGAGCAGGTCGGCGCGCGGCGGCGCGATGTCGGTCAGCACGAGTTTCGTGATGTCGCGGCCGGCGAGGGCGCCGCGTGCCAGCAGCGCACGCGCCAGGCGGTCGCCGAGAAAGCCGCCGCCGCCGGTGATCAGGAGTTTCATGACAGGTCTCCACGGGGTTGTCGATAGGAATGCAGCCAGCCCAGGCCGGCCGAGGTGCGTCCGCGCGGCCGGTACTCGCAGCCGATGTGGCCGTCCCAGCCGAGCTCGTCGACCAGGTCGAACAGGTAAGCCGGGTTCAGCTCGCCGAGGTCGGGCTCGTGCCGGTCCGGCACGCCGGCGATCTGCAGGTGGCCGACGCGGCCGCCCGGCAGGTACTTGCGCAGCTTCATCGCGAGATCGCCTTCGACGATCTGGCAGTGGTACAGGTCCATCTGCACCTTCAGGTTCGGCGCGCCGATCTCCTCGACGATCTCGTGCGCGTCGTCCTGGCGGTTCAGCAGGTAGCCGGGGATGTCGCGCTTGTTGATCGGCTCGATCAGCAGGTCGATGCCGCACGCGGCGGCCTCGCGCGCCGCCCACGCGAGGTTGGCGACGTACGCGGCGCGCAGCGCCGGGCGCTCGACGCCGGACGGCATCACGCCGGCCAGCACGTGCACGCGCGGGCACTTCAGCGCCTGCGCGTACGGCAGTGCCTGCTCGAGGATGCTGCGGCGGAATTCGTCGCGGCGATCGGCCAGGCACGCGATGCCGCGCTCGCCGCCGGGCAGGTCGCCGGGCGGCGCATTCATCAGCACCTGGCGCAGGCCGTGCTCGGCCAGGCGCGCCGCGATCTCGGCGTGCGGGTGCTCGTAGGCAAAGGCGAACTCGACCGCGTCGAAGCCGTCGTCCGCGGCGGCCTCGAAGCGGTCGAGGAACGCATGCTCGACGTACATCGTCGACAGGTTGGCGGCGAAGTTCGGCATGCGAATCACCAGCGGGCGCCGAAGGCGCGGCGCAGCTCGTCGATCTGCGCGTCGGCCAGCGGCGCCGGTCGCGGTTCGGTCGTGCGCCACAGGCGCGCGGTCTCTTCGAGTTCCTCGAGCGCGGCCATCGCGGCGGCCGGCGATTCGTGCCAGACCGTCGGGCCCAGGCGCTCGAGCAGCACCGCGCGGATCGGCGCGCCGGCCGCGCGCGCCGCCTCGATCCGCGCCGCGACGAGCCCGGCCACCGCCGGATCGCCGGGCCGGTGGTACGCGATCAGCGGCACGCGACCGACCTTCATCACGAAGTACGGCGTGATCGGCGGCAGCACCGCGTCGGCGTGCCAGACGCCGGCCAGCGTCAGCGCGACGCAGTGCGTGCTGTGGGTGTGCAGCACGCAGTGCGCGTCGGGCTCGGCGGCGTAGATGCGGCGGTGCAGCGCCAGCGTCTTGCTGGCGCGCGCGCCGGCCAGCGGCTCGCCGTTCGGGTCGGTGTGGGCGAGCTGCTCCGGCGCCAGGAACCCCAGGCAGGCATCGGTCGGCGTGATCAGGAAGCCCGCACCGTCGGGCAGCCGCACGCTGAGGTTGCCGGCCGTCGCGTGCACCAGCCCGCGCTCGAACAGCGAGCGGCCGACGCGGCAGATCTCGTCCCGTTGGGCAGCGAAGGAATTCATGCGATCGGGTCGGCGCGCAGCGCTTCCTCGAAGAAGTCGGGCCCGCCGAAGTTGCCCGACTTCAGCGCCAGATGCAAGGGCGCATCGAGCGCGGTGCCTTCGGCCTGGGTCCACGGCACGCCGGGGCAGATCGCGGCACCGATGCGCAGCTGCGTGACGCCGAGCGCCTGCACGACCGCGCCCGAGGTCTCGCCGCCGGCCACGACGAGCCGGCGCACGCCGCGTTCGACCAGCCCGCGCGCGATCTGCGCCAGGCAGGCCTCCACCAGCGCGCCGGCCGGCGCGGTGCCGAGCTCGGACTGCACGTCCTTCAACTGCTCGGGCGGCATCGTCGCGTAGACCAGCACCGGCTCGCGCGGCAACCGTGCCTCGGCCCAGCGCAGCGCCGCCGCGGCGACCGGTTCGCCGCGCGCCAGCGCGCGCGGGTCGATCGCGAGTGCCGGTCGGCCGGCCTCGCGCCAGCGCGCGACCTGCGCGTTCGTCGCGAGCGAGCACGAGCCGGCGAGCACCGCGGCGGCGCCGCTGGCCGGGTCGAGTTCGGCGGCTCGGGCGTCGGGGGTCAGCCAGCCGCGCTCGGCGTAGCGCGCCGGCAGGCCGAGCGCGAGGCCGGAGCCGGCGGTCAGCAGCGGCAGCTCGCCGCAGGCCGCGGCAAGCGTGCGCAGGTCGTCGTTGGTGGTGGCGTCGGCGATCGCGATCGCGACGCCGTCGGCGCGCAAGGCGTCGATGCGCGCGTGCACCGCTGCGGCGCCCGCCGCGATCGTGTCGTAGCGCAGCAGCCCGACGCGCCGGCGGCTCTGCGCCTGCAGCACGCGCACCAGGTTCGCGTCGGTCATCGGCGTCAGCGGGTGGTGGCGCATGCCGGAGTCGCTGAGCAGTTCGTCGCCGACGAACAGGTGGCCGCGGAAGACGGTGCGGCCGTTCTCGGGGAAGGCCGGGCAGGCGATCGTGAAGTCGGTGCCGAGCGCGTCCAGCAGCGCCTCGGTGACCGGGCCGATGTTGCCGGCCGGCGTCGAGTCGAAGGTCGAGCAGTACTTGAAGTAGCACTGGCGCATGCCGGCGGCCTGCAGCCAGCGCAGCGCGGCGAGCGATTCGCGCACCGCGTCGGCCGCCGGCACGGTGCGGCTCTTCAGCGCGACGACGACGGCGTCGGCCGACGGCGCGGGACCGTCCGGCACACCGATGACCTGCACCGTGCGCATGCCGGCGCGCACCAGCATGCTGGCGACATCGGTGGCGCCGGTGAAGTCGTCGGCGATGACCCCGAGGATCACGGCGTCCCCACCGCCTTCGGCAGCTCGATCCCGGCGAGCTCGGCGTAGAACTTGATGACCGCCGCGTCGTCTTCCGCGCCGTGCCCGGCGGCGGCGGTCGCGAGGTAGAGCTGGTGCGCCGCCGCCGCCAGCGGCAGCGGGAACGACAGCTTGCGCGCCGCGTCGAGCACGATGCCCAGGTCCTTGACGAAGATGTTGACGGCCGACAGCGGTGTGTAGTCGCCGTCGAGGATGTGCGGCACGCGGTTCTGGAACATCCAGCTCATGCCGGCCGAGTTGCAGATCACCTCGTACAGCGCGCGTGGCTCGGCGCCGGCGCGCATGCCCAGTGCCATCGCCTCGCAGGCCGCCGCGATGTGCACGCCGGCGAGATGCTGGTTCACCATCTTCACGGTCGAGCCGATGCCGGCGCGGTCGCCGAGCCGGTAGACCTTGCCGGCGATCGCGTCGAGCAGCGCGCCGGCGGCCGCGAAGGCCTCGGGCGCGCCCGAGGCCCTCACCGTCATCTGCCCGGCGGCGGCCTTCGCGGCACCGCCCGACACCGGGCCGTCGATCAGCCACAGGCCGCGCGTCGCGAGGCGCTGCTGCCAGGTCGGCGGCAGAGCCGGGTCGACGGTGGCCGAGGCGATCACGACCGAGCCCGGCTTCAGGGTGCCGAGCAGGCCGTCCGCCCCGAACAGCACCTCCTCGGTCTGCGCCGCGTTGACCACGAGCACGACCACCGCATCGCAGCGCGCGCCCAGTTCGGCGAGCGAATCGGTCGCGCTGCCGCCCTCGGCGACGAAGCGCTGGCGCGCCTCGGGGCGCGTGTCCAGGCCGATCGTCGGCACGCCCTTGCGCAGCGCGCTGACGGCGGCACCGAAGCCCATCGAGCCGAGGCCGACGACCCCGAGCACCTTGTCGTTCGAAAGCGGGTCTGGCGTCACTTGCTGCTCCGTTTGCGCGCCGCCGCGGGTGCGGCCCGGGGCGACGTCGTGATGACCCCGCCCTCGACCAGGCGCTGCTCGCTGTGGACGAGGTGCTCTCGCGCGCGTCGGCGCGCCAGCGCCGGGTCCCGCGCCGCGATCGCCTCGACGATCGCGCGGTGCTCGAGCCGGACCGCCTCCATGAAGTCCAGGCGCCGCGCCTCGTTGCCGCGCGTGATGCGCATGCCCTCGCGCAGGTACTGCTCGAGAAAGCCCAGCAGCAGCGTGAACTGCGGGTTGCCG
>JAYSLR010000365.1:0-2810 GCA_043725365.1 Rhizobacter sp.
AGATGAAGACCGAGTTCGAGGACGCGGCCCGCAACGTCGAGAAGACGGTTTCGAGCGAGATCCACCAGACCACGGCCGATCTCGGGAAGTCGTGGAACGCCGGCGATGCCGGCGTGCTGCCGCCGAACAGCGGCCAGCACGAGGGCTGGGCGCCGCCGCCGCCCGAGTACAAGCACCCGAAGAAGAACTGGCGCCTGAAGCGCGGCGCGACCCCGCAGTGGTACAAGCAGCGCGCCGGTGTGCGCGTCAACGCGCAGTCGGGCGCGGCCCGCGTCGCGCGCTTCCGGCCGCCACGGTCGGTGGCGTAGCGCGATGAGCGGTCCCGGCGACAAGCCCGACGAGATGGAGGGCACCGAGCAGCCGTTCGTCTCGCACCTGATCGAGTTGCGCGACCGGCTGATTCGCGCCTGCATCGCGATCGGCGTGTGCTTCGGCGTGCTGATGATCTGGCCCGGCTCGGCGCACCTCTACGACCTGCTCGCGCAGCCGCTGGTCGAGCACCTGCCCAAGGGCGGCATGCTGATCGCGACCAGCGTGATCTCGCCGTTCCTGGTGCCGCTGAAGATCACGCTGATGGCGGCGCTCATGCTGGCGCTGCCGGTGGTGCTGTACCAGGTCTGGGCCTTCGTTGCGCCGGGCCTGTACACGCACGAGAAGAAGCTGGTGCTGCCGCTCGTGATCTCCAGCACCTTGCTGTTCTTCATGGGGGTGGCGTTCTGCTATTTCTTCGTCTTCGGCAAGGTGTTCACCTTCATCCAGAGCTTCGCGCCGAAGAGCGTCTCGGCGATGCCGGACATCGAGGCCTATCTGAGCTTCGTGCTGACGATGTTCATCGCGTTCGGCGCGGCCTTCGAGGTGCCGATCGCGGTCGTCGTGCTGGCGCGGCTGGGCGTGGTCAGCGTCGAGAAGCTGAAGGAGTTCCGCGCCTACTTCGTGGTGCTCGCCTTCATCATCGCCGCGATCCTGACGCCGCCGGACGTGGTGTCGCAGCTGTCGCTGGCGATCCCGATGGTGCTGCTGTACGAGATCGGCATCATCGCCGCCGGCGTGTTCATCAAGCACACCCAGGCGCCGGCCGAAGACTCGACGAACGCTTAGCGCGCGTCGATCACTCCTCGCGTTGCACCGGCACGCGCGCTTTCGGCCGCTGGCCGACGGTCACATCGACCTTCAGTGCCTGGTCGCCGCGCTGCACGCCGATCGCCGCGACCGCCTTCGGCTTCAGCGCCGCGACCGCGTTCAGCAGCTGGTAGGTGTTGGTCACCGGCGCTCCCGCGACGCTGACCACCACGTCGCCGGGACGCAGCCCGCCGGCGCTGGCCGGGCCGCTCTGCAAGACGCCGGTGATCAGCACGCCCTGCTTGATCGGCAGGTTCAGGGTCTGGGCGATGTCGGGCGTCAGGTCGCGCTGCTCGATGCCGATGAAGCCGCGCGTGACCTGGCCGTCCCGGATCAGTGCCTCCATCACCTGGCGTGCGGTGCTCACCGGAATCGCGAAGCCGATGCCCAGGCTGCCGCCGGTGCGCGAGTAGATCGCGGTGTTGATGCCGAGCAGGTTGCCGCCCGCGTCGACGAGCGCGCCGCCCGAATTGCCCGGATTGATCGCCGCATCGGTCTGGATGAAGTTCTCGAAGGTGTTGATGCCCAGGCGGTTGCGGCCGAGCGCACTGACGATGCCCGAGGTCACGGTCTGGCCGACATCGAAGGGGTTGCCGATCGCCAGCACCACGTCGCCGACCTGCAGCTTCTCGGCGTCGCCGAAGCTGATCGTCGGCAGGCGGTCGAGCTCGATCTTCAGCACCGCGACGTCCGTCTCCGGGTCGGTGCCGACGAGCCGGGCGCGGGCCTGGCGGCCATCGGCCAGCGTCACCTCGATGTCGTCGGCGCCATCGATCACGTGGTTGTTGGTCAGCAGGTAGCCCTCGCCCGAGACGATCACGCCGGAGCCCAGGCCGATCTGCGGCTCGCCGTGCGCCGCGCTCGAGCGGTCGCCGAAGAAGAACTGGAACAAGGGATCGTCGCTGCGCGGTCCGCGCGCCGGCGCCTTGCTCGCGGTGATGCTGACGACCGCCGGCGACGCGCGCTTGGCAGCCGCGCTGTAGCTCGTCACGGCGCCGCCCGCGAGTGTCGCGGGCAGGGGCAGGGCCGGGCTGGACGTGATCGAGACGATGCTCGGCGACGCGGCGCCGCCGCGCTGCAGCCACTCGGGCTTCAGCGTCGCCACGACGAACAGCACCGCCACGGCGACGGTGACGGCCTGCGAAAAGACGAGCCAGGTTCTGCGCATGGACACGCGGGTGCCTTGTGAGGGGTTGGGGCCGCGCGGTGCGGCGGATCGGGCTTCAATTATCGGCGATGGTCCGGCACCGCGCCCCGCGCGACACGAATCGCGACAATGCGACCATGAGCACCGAACCGATCGCTGCGCCGGCACGCCGCCCCGTGGCCCTGACGATGGGCGATGCCTGCGGTATCGGCCCGGAGATCGTCGCCCAGCTGTTCCGCCGGCCCGAGAGCGCCGGCTGCTTCGTGCTCGGCGACGTCGCGGTGCTGCGGCGTGCTGCCGAGCTGACCGGCGGGCGGCTCGCCGTCGCCTGCCTCGAGCGCGCCGCCGATGCGTTCGATGCGCCGCCGAACTGCGTCCCGGTGCTGCGGGTCGACGGCCTGCCGACCGACCTGCTCGCGGCCGGCTTCGGTCGTGTCGATGCGCGCGCCGGCGCCGCGGCGGCGGCCTGCATCGCGCGCGCCGTCGAACTGGCGCGCGCCGGCGAGATCGCCGCGATCGTGACCGCGCCGATCCACAAGGAGGC
>JAYSLR010000366.1:0-10071 GCA_043725365.1 Rhizobacter sp.
GGCATACAGCGCGTCGCCATCGCTCGCGAGGTCGTCGATGCCGGGCAGTTCGACAACGACCTCGGCCGCGTCGAGCACGCGGTTCGCCTTCAGCGCGCCGTCCATCACCGGCACCGTGATCGCGGCGCTGCCGCGGCCGAGCAGCCGGTCGCCGAATCGTTGCAGGGCGCCCCGCATCACGCGGCCCTCCAGCGCCGTTCGTACTGGACGAAGTCCGGGTCCGCGCCGGCCAGCTTGTAGCGACCGATGCGGTTGTTCGAGATCCCGCCCAGGTACAGGTGGCCGCGGTGCTCGCGCATCGAGGTGATCATCGGGTGGTTCTCGCCGCCCAGGTCCCACAGGGTCTCGAGCACCTCGCCGGCCTCGTTGAACTTCAGCACGCAGCCGGTGTTGATGTTCGGGAACAGCCATTCGTCGACCGGCACGCGCTTGGCCATGCGCTTGCGGAAGCCCGGCATCCGCATCGCCAGGTCGTAGGCCGGGCAGCGCATGCCGACCAGCGCGAGCCAGTAGTTGCCGTCGGACGCGAGGTTGATGTTGTCGGGGTAGCCGGGCAGGTTGTCGATCACGGTCTGCACCTGGCCGCGCTTCGGGCCGTCGAACCACCAGCGCTTGATGCAGCAGCCCCAGGTCTCGGCGAACAGGATCGACTGGCCGTCGCTGGCGACGCAGATGCCGTTCGGAAACTTAAGGTCGCGCAGCACCGTGCGCGTCGAGCCGTCGCGCGGGTCGAAGCAGACGATGCGGCCGTTGCCGCGCGCCTCCAGGCCGTCGACCGGCCACTCGTGCATCTCGTAGCGCGTCGTCGCTTCGCTGAAGAAGATGCGGCCGTCGTCGGCGATGTCGAGATCGTCGGCCAGGCGCAGCCGGCTGTCGTCGTTGATCGAACTCCAGCTGCGATTCGTCTCGTCGGTCACGCGCTCGACCACGCGCTGCGGCGTGATGCGGTACAGCCCCATGCCGCCGATGCAGACGTTCAGGTTGTCCTGCCGGTCGAAGGCCATGCCCAGCGGCTGGCCGCCGATGTGCGCGAAGACCTCCATGCGCTCGTAGTCGGGCGCGAAGAAGCGGATCACGTCGCCGTGGCGCGAGCCGGCGTAGAGGTTGTCGTCGCGATCCAGGATCACGTCCTCGGGCGCCTCGATGCGGCCCAGGCCGATCAGCGTCACGTCGCGCAGCTTGTTGTTGAGCGCGTACGGGCCGCTGCCGCCCAGGCTGCAGTCGGCGGCCGGGGCGAGCGCGTGGTAGGTCGGGCTGACGTAGACCTTGCTGATGATGCGCTGCCGGTTCTTCAGCCAGCGCACGTCGATCACCGCGGCGACGACCAGGATCGCCGCGAGCACCATGCGCGTGATGCCCCCCGGCGCCGACAGCGAGGTCAGGCCGTTGGTGATCAGCAGCACGATCAGCGTGCCGACCAGGGCCTTGGTCACCGAGCCGCGACCGCCGCCCAGGCTGATGCCGCCGAGCACCGCGGCGGTCAGCACCAGCACCTCCATGCCGACACCGATGTCGGCGCCCGCCGTGGCCAGCCGCGACGCGAAGAAGCAGCCGCCGGCCGCGGTCAGCATGCCGCAGGCGACATAGCACAGCGCCACGGTGCGACGCACCGCGATGCCGCCGTTGTAGGCCGAGCGGCGCGAGCCGCCGATCGCCATGATGTGCCAGCCCACGCGCAGCCGGGTCAGCAGCACGTGCCCGCCGATCGCCGCGACCGCATACGCCCAGGCCACCGTCGGCAGCCCGAGCGCGGTGCCGTTGCCGAGGAAGTCCCAGGCCGCCGAGTCAGGCAGGTTGCCGGCGATCTCGGTCGAGTACTGCAGGCTCAGCATCTCGTAGGCCGAGCGGAAGATGATCAGCGTGATCAGCGTCGTCAGGAACGCGCGCAGCCGCAGGTAGCCGATCAGCACGCCGTTGATCGCGCCGAGCAGCGCGCCGCACACCAGCGTGCCGGCGACCGCGAGCGCGACCGGCCACTTCAGCACGTGCATCAGCATCAGCGCACAGAAGTTCGTCAGCGCGAACATCGAGCCGACCGACAGGTCGATGCCGCCGACGATCATCACCAGCGCCAGGCCGAGCACGATGAAGCCGATCTCGCCGGCCTGGCGCAGGGTGTCGGCGAGCACGCCGGGCGAAAAGAAATTGTCGATCAGCCGGCCCGAGATCAGCACGACGACGATCAGCAGCGCCACCGGAATGGCGGTCTCGGTCCAGCGCTTGGACAGGATCTCGCCGAGCCAGTGGTCGGGCCACCAGCGGTAACGCAGCCGGGTCAGGGTCTCGTTCATCGTTCAGGCATCGCGCAGGGCTGCGGAGCGGGCCGCGGCCCGCTCCGGATGCGACAGCGAATGTCGCGCGGGTCGGTCACTTCGTCGCGCCGAGCTTCCAGCAGGTGCCCTCGGCGCCGGCGTTGTCCTTCGTGATCGGGATCAGCGTCGTGTAGATGTTCTGCTTGGCCGCACCGGCCTTCATGCCGCCCTGCACCAGCCACTTGATCATCGCCGCCATGTTGCTGGCCTGGGTGGGCACGTCGTAGCTGAGGTCGTAGTCGATCGCGCCCGACTTGACCTGGTCGCAGGCGCCCTTCTGCTCGCCGCCGCCGGAGGTCGCGAGGAAGACCTTGCCGGTCAGGCCGGCCTCCTTGATCGCCGCGGCGGTGCCGATGTCCATGCCGTCCCAGAAGCCGACGATGCCGCACAGGTCCGGGTGCTGCTTCAGCACCGTCTGCGTCAGCGCCTTGGCCTTCGCGGCATCCCAGTCGGCGGCCTGGTTCGAGACCACCTTGACCGACGGGTTCTTCGCCAGCACGTTCTCGACGCCCTTCAGCGTGTAGGCGCTCGCGGCCGCGGTCGGCGCGCCCTGCACGATCGCGATCTTGTTCGACTTGCCCTTGCAGGAGTCGACCACGGCCTGGGTGTCGCGCTCGCCGATATCGACCCAGTCGGCGCCGACGAACGCGGTCGACGGCTGCGACGAGCGCATGTTGATCTGCACCACGTAGATGCCTTCGTCCTCGGCCTTCTTGATCAGCTTCGCGTAGGTCTGCACGTCGGGGTTGTGGATCACGATGACCGCGGGCTTCTCGGCGATCAGCGCGGTGAAGGCCTGCGCACCGGCATTGGTGTTCCAGTTCGGGTCGCGCGCGACGACCTTCATGCCCGAGGCCTCGAGCTCCTTCTTCAGGCCCTGGTACCAGCCCTGCGCGAGGTCGAAGCCCATCGCCACCGGGATGTAGCCGACCACCTTGCCGGCCAGCGCCTTCTTGTAGCCGTCGCGGAACGGCTCGTCCAGGCCCTTGCCCTGGGCGAACGCGGTGCCGGCGGCGGCCAGCGCGAGCGCCGCGCCGAGGGCGGCGGCGGCAAACGTGCGAGTGCGAGTGCGAGTGCGTGTCATGTGAAGTCTCCTGTCGTTGTCGTGGCGCCCAAGGTGGCCGGGCGTGAAGCCTGATGAAAAGCACCTGCGGTGCTTGCTCAAATGTCGCCCTGCTGGGCGGTCTCTTCATTGCGCGGGTTCAAGATCGAGTCGATCAGGATCGCGGCCAACAGCACCACGCCCTTGACGATGTTCTGCACCGAGTACGAGATGTCCATGATCGTCATGCCGTTGAGCATCGTGCCGATCAGCAGCGTGCCGATGATCACGTTGAGCACGCCGCCCCGTCCGCCCGACAGGCCGATGCCGCCGAGCACGACGACGAGCACGACGTCGTAGATCATGGTCGAGTTGAAGATGCGCGTCGGCATGCTGTTGACCGACGCGGCCATCACGACGCCGGCGAACACGCCGATCAGCGCGGCCAGCACGTACTCCAGCACGACGATCGGGCGCGTCGGCAAGCCGGTGGCGCGCGCGGCGAACGGGTTGTCGCCGATCGCGTAGACGAAGGCCCCCGCGCGCAGCCGGCGCAGGAAGAACGCGATCGCCGCCGACGCCAGCCCGAACATCACCACCGGCATCGGCAGCCCGACGAAGCTGCCGCGGCCGAAGCCGACGATCGGGTCGAGCGCGGCCGGCCACTGCACGACCTCGAGCTGGAAGAAGAACGCCTGCCCGAGCCCGGCCAGGAACAGCCCGCTGGCCAGCGTCGTGAACAGCGACGGCACCTCCGCGTACGCGATCAGCCAGCCGTTGACGAGGCCGAAGGCGAACGACAGCGCGAGCGCGATCAGGCAGGCGCTGCCCAGGCCCATGCCGTTCTGCACCAGTTGCAGCAGCAGGCCCGAGGGCACGGCCAGCGCGGCGATCATCGAGATGTCGATGCCGCGACCGATCACGACCACCGCCATGCCCAGCCCGAGGATGCCCAGCACCGCGACGTTCTGCAGCAGCGTCAGCAGGTTGTCGAGCTGCGCGAAGCCGGGCAGGAACAGCGCCAGGCCCGCGAACAGCAGCACGAACAGCGCGAAGACGATGGTCTGCTGGGAGGCGCGCGGCAGTGTCATGGCCCGGCTCCGTTCAGGTCAGCGCGGCGTGCAGGGTCTCGCGCAGCGCGCGCTTCATGACCTTGCCGTTGAGGTTGCGCGGCAGCGGCTCGGTGCCGATGGTCCAGGTCTCGGGCACCGCGTAGTCCGACAGCCGCGCGGCGCAGAACGCGGCGAGCGCCTGCGCCTGCGTCTCGTCGTTCAGCGCGCGCACGCAGACGAACGCGTGCACGCGCTCGCCGAGCACCGCGCAGGGCACGCCGACCAGCGCCGCCTCGACCACCTGCGGGTGCTCGGCGAGCGCGTTCTCGACCTGCGCGCAGTAGATCTTGTAGCCGCCGCGGTTGATCACGTCCTTCTTGCGGTCGAGGATGCGCACGAAGCCTTCGGCGTCGATGCTGCCGATGTCGCCCGAGCGCCAGTAGCCGCCGCGGAATTCGCTCGCGGTCGCGGCCTCGTTGCGCCAGTAGCCGGCGACGACCATCGGGCCGGCGATCCAGATCTCGCCGACCGCGCCGCGCGGCAGCTCGTTGCCGGCTTCGTCGACGACCTCGATGTCGCCGCAGGGCACCGGCAGGCCGACGCTGTCGCGGTGCGCCGCCGTCAGCCCGGGCGGCATGATGGTCGCGGGCGAGCAGGTCTCGGTCGCGCCGTAGGCGTTCATCAGCGTCAGGCCGGGCAGGCGCGCCGCGAGGCCTTCGATGCTGGCGGTGGGCATCGACGCGCCGCCGTAGGCGCCGATGCGCCACGCGCTCAGGTCGTGCGCCTGCAGGTCGGGCAGCAGCAGGCACAGGTTGTACATCGCCGGCACCATGATCGCGTGGCTGATTTTCTCGTGCGCGGCCAGGCGCACGAAGTCGGCGGCCTTGAACTGGCGCATCAGCACCACGCAGCCGCCGCAGTAGAGCATCGTGTAGAGCTGCGCGACCAGCCCGGTGACGTGGCTCAGCGGCACCGCGACCGCGCTGCGTTCGGCCGCGCCGAGCTGCATCACGTGCGCGTAGTGCATCACCGAATGCGCGATGTTCAGGTGACTCAGCATCGCGCCCTTCGGCCGGCCGGTCGTGCCCGAGGTGTACAGCAGCACCGCGAGGTCCTCCTCGGCGGCGACGTGCGGCTGCGCGAGCGGCGGTGCCTGCATCAGCAGCCCGAACGGCTCGAACCCGGGCTGCGCCGCGCCGACGACGATGCGCTGGCGCAGCGGCGGCACCGCCTGCGGATCCGGCACGTATTCGGCCAGCTCGCTGTCGCACACCAGCGCGACGGCCCCCGAATCGGCGAGCGAGAACTCGAGCTCGGCGCTGCGCGCGCGGGCGCTGATCGGCACCACCACCGCGCCCATCCAGGCACAGGCGTAGGTCGCGATGACGAACTCGACGCTGTTGCCCATGTACAGCGCGACACGGTCGCCGGGCTGCACGCCACGCTGCTGCAGCGCGGTGGCGCACTTGCTGACCGCGTGGAGCAGCTCGCGCCAGCTCAGGCGCAGGTCGGCGGCGACGAGCGCCTCGGCATCCGGGCGCGCGGCCAGCGTGTCGGCGAGCATCGATGCGATGCCGGCCGGCCGTGGCGCGAAGCAGCGCACGACGCGCTGGCCGAAATGGACTTCACGGCGGATCACAGGCACGGCGTCTCCCGGGGCTGCGGCGGATCCGCGCGACGCGGCCGGCCGGTGGTCGCTGGGCGGCGCGCCGAGCACCCCGCTCATCAGCATCTCGATGCAATGGCGCACCGCGTCGGCGAGGCTGTGCGCCGCCGGGTGCTCGGGCCGGTACCAGCGGCCGATGCCGCTGAGCGCACCGACCGCGGTGTAGGCCGCAATGCCGGCGTCGCCGGGTGCGATCCAGCCCTCGGCCATGCCGGCGGCGATCAGTGCGCGGAACTCGCGGTCGATCTCGCCCTTGAGCCGGCGCAGTTCGCGCCGCCGCGGCTCGGACAGCGGGTCCTCGCCGACGCGGATCACGCACAGGCCGAAATCGCTGGTGACGATGCCGGCGTAGTTCTCCATCACCGCGCGCAGCCGCTCGCGGCCGGCAAGGCCGTGCTGGGCGGTGTCGGCGATGCAGGCACGCAATGCGGCGAGGCCGCGCTGCACGCACTCGAACAGGATCTCCTCCTTGTTCGCGATGTAGTGGTACAGCGTCGGCTTGGTGACCCCGAGGCTGCGCGCGATGTCGTCCAGCGAAGTGCCCTGGAAACCGCGGCTGGTGAACAGGCGCGCCGCCGCCAGCAGCACCGCGTCGCGCTTGGCGCCACGCTGCGGCCGGCGCTCGCGGTCGGTGCGCCAGGGCGACGGATCGACCTCGGTAGCCATTCGACTCAGGGAGCCTGTGTGACCGGGTACGGCAACGATCGACACGCGGCGCTCCTGTGAAATCGCATGGTTACTGTCGGGTAAGGTGCTTGACCGGCCGCAGTGTGCAGCGGCGCGTGCCGGGTCCGGGAGCAGGATTTCCCTGAGCTGCAGCGCAGCAAGCGCACGGCACCGCCCGAGGTCTGCGCTGCCGCGGCGCCCGCCCCTGCGCCGAGCCGCGACTCCTAGAATCGTCGCTGCCGCGCCTGCCCGGCCGCCGACCCAGGACCCCCCAATGGACACCCGCACCTCCCCCCACCGCCTGCGCATCGAGAAGGTCCGCGACGCGCTGAAGCGCCACGGCCTGGCCGCCGTGCTGGTGCCGTCCAGCGACCCGCACCTGAGCGAGTACCTGCCGGAGCGCTGGCAGGGCCGGCAGTGGCTGTCGGGCTTCACCGGCTCGATGGGCACGCTGGTCGTGACGCTCGACACCGCCGCCGTGTTCGCCGACAGCCGCTACTGGGTCCAGGCCGAGGCCGAACTCGCCGGCAGCGGCACCGAGCTGGTGAAGATCCCGACCGGCAACTCGACGGCGCATGTCGAGTGGCTCGCGCGCCACGTGCCGGCCGGCGCGACGGTCGGCGTCGACGGCAACGTGCTCGGCCTCGGCGCGGCGCAGCTGCTCGAGGCCACGCTGACGGCGGCCGGCGTCAGATTGCGCAGCGACTTCGATGCGCTCGCCGAGGTCTGGCCGGAGCGCCCGGGCCTGCCCGCCGCGGCGGTCTACGAGCACCTCGCGCCGCAGGCGCCGCTGCCGCGGTCCGCGAAGCTCGCGAACGTGCGCGCGGCGATGGCCGCGCACGGCGCGACGCATCACGTCGTCTCGACCGTCGACGACATCGCGTGGCTGTTCAACCTGCGCGGCGCCGACGTGAGCTTCAACCCGGTGTTCCTCGCCCACGCGCTGATCGCCGCGGACGGCGCGACCCTGTTCGTCGCCGACGGCAAGGTCGACGCGGCGCTGCAGGCCACGCTCGCGAACGACGGCGTGCGGCTCGCGCCGTACGCGCAGGCCGGCGCCGCGCTCGCCGCGCTGCCCGCCGACGCGACGCTGCTGCTCGACCCGAAGCGCGTGACCTTCGGGCTGCGCGGCCCTGTGAAGGCGCGCGTGATCGAGGCGATCAACCCGAGCACGCTGTTCA
Organism: Rhizobacter sp.; assembly: GCA_043725365.1. GTDB lineage: Bacteria > Pseudomonadota > Gammaproteobacteria > Burkholderiales > Burkholderiaceae_C > LMDS01. The sequence goes on from JAYSLR010000366.1 coordinate 7,920, forward strand.
AGAGCCGCAAGACCGAGGCCGAGGCGGCCCACGTGCGCGAGGCGATGGCCCAGGACGGCGCGGCGATGTGCGAGTTCTACGCCTGGTTCGAGCAGGCGCTGGCGGACGACACCAGAGCGCAACGCATCACCGAGCTGACGATCGACGAGCGGCTCAGCGCCGCGCGCGCGCGGCGCCCCGGGTTCAAGGGCCTGAGCTTCAACACCATCGCCGCGTTCAACCCGAACGGCGCGATGCCGCACTACCATGCGACGCCCGAGTCGCACGCGGTGATCGAAGGCGACGGGCTGCTGCTGATCGACTCCGGCGGCCAGTACCTGGGCGGCACCACCGACATCACGCGCGTCTGGCCGATCGGCCGCATCAGCGCCGAGCACCGGCGCGACTACACGCTGGTGCTGAAGGGCACGCTGGCGCTGAGCCGCACGCGCTTCCCGCGCGGCACGCTGTCGCCGATGCTGGACGCGATCGCGCGTGCACCGCTGTGGGAGCACGGCCTCGAGTACGGCCACGGCACCGGCCACGGCGTCGGCTACTTCCTGAACGTGCACGAGGGGCCGCAGAGCATCTCGAAGGCGATCCCCGACGCGCACATGGCGATGGAGCCCGGCATGATCACCAGCATCGAGCCGGGGCTGTACCGGCCGGGCCGCTGGGGCATCCGGATCGAGAACCTGGTGCTGAACGTGCCGGCCGCGTCGCTCGGCGCGTGCGGTGCGACCGAGTTCGGCGAGTTCCTCGAGTTCGAGACGCTGACGCTGTGCCCGATCGACACGCGCTGCATCGAGCGCACGCTGCTGCGCGCCGACGAGATCGCCTGGCTCAACGCGTACCACGCCACCGTGCGCGCGCGCCTCGCACCGCTGCTGGCCGGCGATGCGCTGGCCTGGCTGAACCGGCGCACCGAGGCGATCTGAGCCGGTGCGGCGGGCGCGCGGCAGCGCCGCGCGTCCGCGCAGCACGCAGTTCATCCGCCTGGCGGCGCGGTTCATCGCAAGGCCGTTGGCGCCGCGCGGCGCCGCTCCTAGAGTTCGCTCCATCGGCACACGCCGCGAACTTCAGGAGAGCCCGATGATCAGCCGCCTCACGCTCAGCGCCGTCATCTTCGCGATCATCGGCACCGCCTCGCTCGCCTTGGCCGCCAGCGCACATCAGGCCGCGCTGGCATCGCAGACATCCGCCAAGCCGGTACGCATCATCCAGCTCGAGCGCGTCGTCGTGACCGCGAAGCGCCTGCCGCAAACCTCGCGCTGAGCGACGCCTCGCCAAGCCGGCACGCGCCGGTGGCATCGCACACCCGGGTCATGCGCCCGAGGCCCTCCGGACTCCGGGCCTCGGGCGCTTTTTTTTCGATTCCGTGCGCGTCAGCGCTGCTACGCTTGGCCCATGCCGGCCTCCCCTTCATTCACTCCCGCCATCGGTGTCGACCTCGGCGGCACCAAGATCGAGGCGATCGTGCTCGACGCGCACGGCGCGAGCCTGTGGCGCGAGCGCGTCGCCACGCCCGCCGGCGACTACCGCGCCACGCTCGCCGCGGTGGCCGCGCTGGTCGCACGCGCCGAGTCGGCGCTCGGCCTCGCGGATTGCAGCGTCGGCGTCGGCACGCCGGGCACGGCGACCCCGGCCGGGCTGATCAAGAACGCCAACTCGACCTGCCTGAACGGCCGCCCGCTCGAGCGCGACCTGGCGGATGCGCTGGGCCGACCGGTGCGCATCGCCAACGACGCGAACTGCCTCGCGCTGTCGGAGGCCACCGACGGCGCGAGCGCCGGCGCCGAGGTGTCGTTCGCGGTGATCCTGGGCACCGGCGTCGGCGCAGGCATCGTCGCGCACGGCCGGTTGCTGAACGGAGCGAACGGCCTCGCCGGCGAATGGGGTCACGTGCCGCTGCCCTGGCCCGACGCCGGCGAGCGCGACGGGCCGCGCTGCTTCTGCGGCCGCCACGGCTGCATCGAGACCTGGCTCAGCGGGCCGGCGATGGCGCGCGACCACGGGCAGCACACCGGCGAGACCCTGAGCGCGCAGCAGATCGGCGTGCGCGCCGCCGCCGGCGACGCGGGCTGCGAGGCGACGCTGCGGCGCTACGAGTCGCGCCTGGCGCGCGGCCTCGCGCTGATCGTCGACGTGCTCGACCCGCAGGTCATCGTGCTCG
>JAYSLR010000367.1:0-1707 GCA_043725365.1 Rhizobacter sp.
GCACGACCTCGCGCTGGTCTACGACGCCATCCAGGGCTGGGACGCAAGAGATCCGGCATGCGCACTGCGGCCGAACGAGCCCGTGGCCACCACGCTCGGCGAGACGATCGGCGGCTTGCGCGTGGGCGTGCTGAGCGGCTGGTTCGCAGACCATGCCGGCACCGAAGCGCAGGCCGCCGTCGCGCGCGTGGCGGCGGCGCTCGGCGCCACCGAGACGTTGACTCTCCCCGATGTCGACGCAGCACGCGCGGCGGCGTTCCTCATCACCAACGCCGAAGGCGCAGCGCTGCATCTCGCCGACCTGCGCTCCCGCGCCGCCGACTTCGAGCCGCTCTCGCGCGACCGCTTTCTCGCCGGTGCGCTGCTGCCTGCCGTTTGGGTGCAGCAGGCGCAGCGCGTGCGGCGCTGGTTCGCGCTGCGCGCGGCCGAGTTGTTCGGCGAGGTCGACGTGCTGCTGGCGCCAGCCACGCCCTGCGTCGCCCCGGAGCTCGGCACCGAATGGATCGAGATCGGCGGCCGGCGCCTGCCGGCGCGGCCGAGCCTGGGCCTGCTGACGCAACCGATCTCCTGCATCGGGCTGCCGGTCTGCGCGGTGCCGGTGTGGGGCGCCGACGCGTCGCTGCCGCACCTGCCGATCGGCGTGCAGGTGATCGCCGCGCCCTGGCGCGAGGACCTCGCGCTGCGCGTCGCACACCGCCTGCAGATGCTCGGCGTCGCAGCCGCGCCGGTAGCATCGGTGTGATGACACCCGAGATCAACCTGCCCGAGGCGCTCGCCGAGCTGACGGCGGCGTTCGCGCGCTACGAGGACGCGCTCGTCAACAACCGGGTCGACGTGCTCGACGAGCTGTTCTGGCCCGCGCCGCACACGGTTCGCTACGGCGTCGCCGAGAACCTGGTCGGCATCGAGGCGATCCGTGCGTTCCGCGCCGCTCGGCCCTCGACCGGCCTGGCGCGGCGCCTGTCCAACACCGTGCTGACGACCTACGGCCGCGACTTCGGCACCGCGATGACCGAATTCCACCGCGACGGCAGCACGCGGATCGGCCGGCAGAGCCAGACCTGGGTGCGCTTCGGCGCGGGCTGGCGTGTCGTGTCGGCGCACGTGAGCCTGATGGACGGCTGAAGCGAAGGTGACCGCCTCGTTAAGATCGCGGCAAATGATCGCGACCAGCGCCACGCTTCCGACCGCCCGCACGAACCTCGCCGAGCAGGTGTATGCGGCGCTGAAAGCCGAGATCCACGACTTCCAGCTCGTCGCCGGCGACCGCTTCTCGGAGGTCGAGCTCGGTACCCGGCTCGGCGTGAGCCGCACCCCGGTGCGCGAAGCGCTGTTTCGGCTGCGCAACGAGGGCTTTCTGGACGTCGAACCCAAGCTCGGATGGTTTGTCCTGCCGATCGACTTCGACAAGCTCGAGCACCTCTACGACCTGCGCGTCGTGCTCGAGCTGTCCAGCGTGCAACGCCTGTGCGCGCGCACCCAGGACCCGCCCGAACTCGATGCCCTGAAGGAGATCTGGCTGGTGCCGGTGGCGGACCGGCTGACCGACGCGCGACAAGTCGGTGCGAACGACGAGGCGTTTCACGCCACGCTGGTGCGTGCCGCCGGCAACCCCGAGATGGCGCGCGTGCACTGGGACGTGACCGAGCGCATCCGCATCATCCGGCATCTCGATTTCACGCGCCCGGACCGGATCGAGGCCACGTA
>JAYSLR010000368.1:0-2238 GCA_043725365.1 Rhizobacter sp.
CGCCCCAGCCGTCGTAGTCGCGCGCCTGGCCGCGCATGTAGATCATGCCGTTGATGCTGCTGCAGCCGCCCATCACCTTGCCGCGCGGGTAGCGCAGGCTGCGGCCGTTCAGGCCCGGTTCGGTGTCGGTCGCGTAGAGCCAGTCGGTGCGCGGGTTGCCGATGCAGTACAGGTAGCCCACCGGGATGTGGACCCACAGGTAGTCGTCGTTGCCGCCGGCCTCGACCAGCAGCACGTGCTTGCCCGGGTCGGCGCTGAGCCGGTTCGCCAGCAGGCAGCCGGCGGTGCCGCCGCCGCAGACGATGTAGTCGTAGGTCGCTTCGTTCATCGGTTCAGTGGGCGCCGCCTGCCAGGGCGGGAAAGAGTTTGACCAGGCCGTCGGACATCACCTCGATGGCGAGCGCCGCCAGCAGCAGCCCCATCAGCCGCGTCATCACGTTGGTGCCGGTCTTGCCGATCGCCTTCGCGATGCGCTCGGACAGGCTGAACACGACCCACACCGCCAGCCCGATGATGAGCCCGTAGATCACCAGCACGCCGAGCTGCCACCAGTGCTGCGTCTTGTCGGCGTAGATGATCATGGTCGAGATCGTGGCCGGGCCGGTCAGCAACGGGATCGTCAGCGGCACGATCGCGATGCTGGCACCGGTGTCGGCCTTGTCGCCGCCCTCGTGCAGGTCGTCGCGGCGCGCCTCGGCCGGCTGGGCGTTCAGCATCTGCAGCGCCGACAACAGCAGCAGCAGGCCGCCGCCGACCTGGAACGACGCCAGCGAGATGCCGAAGAACTCGATGATGCGCAGACCCGCGAGCGCGCTGACCGCGATCACGACGAAGGCGGCGATCGCCGCGACGCGCGAGGTGCGCTGGCGCTGCGCGCGCGTGAAGCCCTCGGTGAAATGGATGAAGAACGGAATCGCCCCGATCGGGTTCACGATCGCCAGCAGCGCGATCAAGGGTTTGTAGAGATCCATGCCGAATTGTGGCGTGTCACCCGCGCGGCGCGGCGGCAATTTCCCGCAGATAGCGCAGGCCGGGCAGCGCGCGCGGACCGTACCAGCTGAGCATCTCGCCGTCGACCAGGCGCGCGCTCGCGTTCGGGCACAGGCGGCGCGCCTCGCCCAGGTGCGCCGCGGTGAAACGGTAGGGCTCGGAGCTGAGCAGCACCTGCTGCACGTCGGCGAGCCAGGGTTCGTCGCCGCGCACGACCGGGTAGCGCGCGGCGCCGTGCGCGCCGCCCAGCACATCGGGCAGCGTGTGCCAGGCGATGCGGCCGAGCATGCGCGAGATATAGGTGTCGCGTGCGACCGCCATCCACGGCTCGCGCCAGATCAGGTACAGCACGCTGCAGGCTGGGCGCGTGTCGGGCTGCGTCAGCGCGAGCTCGTGCTGCAGCGCGCGGGTCAGCGCCGCGGCGCGCTCGCCGACCTGCGGCCGGGTGCCGAAGTGCGCGGCCATCTGCGCCACCAGCGCCAGGTTGTCCTCGGGGTCGGTCGGGTGGGTCGCGACGATCTGCGGTGGATCGGGCCAGGCGCGGATCGCCTCGACGGTCTCGAGCCGGTTCTCGTCGACGTTGACGAGCACGTGCGTCGGCGCCAGTCGCCGCAATTTACCCAGATTTACATCCTTGGTGCCGCCGACCTTGGGCACGCCGTCCAGCGCCTCGGCCGGGTGGATGCAGAAGCCGGTGCGAGCCACCAGCGCGTCGCGCAGGCCCAATGCGACGACGAGCTCGGTCAGGCTCGGCACCAGGCTGGCGATGCGCAGGGCCATGCGGCGTCAAGACGGCGTCGGCACGTCGTCGGCCAGTGCCAGGTAGACCGGGCCCGGCAGCAACCGCGCCAGCGAGGCCTCGGCCGTCGCGACCAGCAGGCCGGCGCCCGCGAAGGTCGCCGGCAGCATGAACCGCACGCGCGTGTTGCGCAGCGCGTCGACGCTGCGCAGTACCAGGCTCAGGGCGCCGAGGGGATCGCACTCGCGCATCGTGACGGCTCGGTTCGGTCGGAAACGGTGAGCGAAGATGATATCGGCGAGGGTGGCGCGCACTGGGCTCGAAGCGGATCGCCGCGTGCTTGCCCGAAAACAACACTTTCTTCAAGCGCCGCGTGCGCACTCCCGTTCAATTCACTTATATTCACAAAGCTGTGTATGGAAGCAGCGCCTTCGCTTGAATGGTTCACGATGGGTAGAAGCTCCACATGGTCTTCAGGAAATGGAAAGGGGCTCTCCCATGGGCAACAA
>JAYSLR010000369.1:0-1550 GCA_043725365.1 Rhizobacter sp.
AGGCCTGGACGCCGGCGTGATCGAGGCGCAGGAGCACCAGATGGTGCGCAACGTGTTCCGCCTCGACGACCGGCAGGTCGGCTCGATGATGATCCCGCGCGCCGAGATCGTCTGGCTCGACGTGGCCGCCTCAAGCGACGAGGTGCTGGTGCTGATCGGCAACGAGGAGCATTCGCGCTACCCGGTGTGCCGCGGCGGCCTGGACGACGTGCTCGGCGTGATCTCGGCGCAGACGCTGCTGCAGCAGGTGATGAAGGGCCAGGCGATGTCGCTCGCCGACGGGCTGCAGCCCTCGGTGTTCGTGCCCGAGACGCTGTCGGGCATGGAGCTGCTGGAGCACTTTCGCGCGTCCAGCGCGCAGCTCGTGTTCGTCGTCGACGAATACGGTGAGGTGCAGGGCATGATCACCGTGCGCGACGTGCTGGAGGCGATCACCGGCGAGTTCGCCACGCCGACCGCCGACGACGCCTGGGCGGTGCAGCGCGAGGACGGCAGCTGGCTGTTCGACGGCCTGATCCCGGTGCCCGAGCTGAAGGACCGGCTCGAACTGAAGGAACTGCCCGAGGAGGACCGTGGCCGCTACAACACGCTCGCGGGCATGATCATGCTGCTGCTCGGGCGGCTGCCGCGCACCACCGACTCGGTGGAGTGGGATCATTGGCGCTTCGAGGTCGTCGACCTCGACGGCAAGCGCGTCGACAAGGTTCTCGCGAGCCGCCTGCCGTTCGAGCCCAACGCCGGAGAGACCGATTGAGCCCCGTGTCCGCCGCCGTCTTCGACCGTTTTCTGTCGACACCGGCGATGGCCGAGGTGTTCGACACCGCCGCGATCATTCAGGGCATGCTCGATTTCGAGGCCGCGCTGGCGCGCGCTCAGGCCGCCGAGGGCGTGATCCCGGCGAGTGCGGCGGTGCCGATCGCGGCGGCCTGCCGGGTCGAGCGCTTCGATCTCGGCGCCCTGGTGGCGGCGGGTGCCCGCGCCGGATCGCTGGCGATTCCGCTCGTCAAGCAGCTCACCGCCGAGGTCGCGGCGAGCGATGCGCCGGCCGCCGGCTGGGTGCACTGGGGCAGCACCAGCCAGGACGTGATCGACACCGCGATGGCGCTCGCGACGCGGCGTGCGCTGGCGCTGATCGACACGCGCCTGGGCGACCTGATCGGGGCGCTGAGCGCGCTGGCGCAGCGCCATGCCGATGCACCGATGCTGGGCCGTACGCTGCTGCAGCCCGCGGTCGTGATCAGCGTTGGCTTCAAGCTCGTCAGCTGGGTCGCGCCGCTGGTGCGCGCGCGCCGGCGCCTGCGCCGGGCTGCCGATGCGGCCCTGCAACTGCAGCTCGGTGGCGCGGCTGGCACGCTGTCGGTGATGGGCGACAAGGGCGGCGCGGTCGCGCAGCGCATGGCCGGCGCACTGCGGCTCGCGCACGCGCCCGGCGCCTGGCACACGCAGCGCGACGACTGGGTCGCGCTCGGCTGCGAGGTCGGCGTGCTGTGCGGCTCGCTCGGCAAGATCGCGAAGGACATCTCGCTGCTCGCGCAGGGCGAGATCGCCGA
>JAYSLR010000370.1:0-4038 GCA_043725365.1 Rhizobacter sp.
CCGGGACCTGGCGTGCACGCATCAGGATGCCCTTGGCGCGATCGACCAGCTTGCGCTCGTCGAAGCGCTGGCCGAGCGCGGCGAGCTCGCCGCGCAGCGCGCGCTCGCTGCGGAACCGCGCCTCGGCCAGATGCAGCACCGAGCGCAGCCGGTTCAGGCCGTAGCCGTTGACGACGTAGGCATGGATGCCCGCGCGCAGCGAGCGCTCGATCTTCGCGGCGTCCGGGTCGCTGGTGAAGATCGCGACGGCGCGCGGCGCGGTCGCGGCGAGCTGCGCGCAGGCCTCGAACAGGGCGTCGTCGGGGCTCAGCGCGTGGCCGACGACGAGGTCGGGCGCGAGCCGGATCGCCTCATGCACCAAGTTGCTGCACGACGCCGCACCAAGCACGTGAATGCCGACCGCGGCCAGATCGGCCGCCAGGTCGGGCGCGCCAGGCGCGGCGCCGTCAAGAACGAGGACGGACTTCATGGCGGGGCGCGGGCGGCGAGGGTGATCGGTCGGGCATGGGCGGCAGCGTTGCAAGGACCGAACCACGCTGGCGCTGCGATCGCGACCGCGCGCCGCTGGCATGCGCTTTGCGAGGGACTCGGCAGGTGCGACGCTGCACCGCTTCGCCCGCCGCCGCGCGGTCGCGCTCACAACGCCGTGAGCTTGCGGCAGCGCCGATCCGCCCCGCCGATCGTGCTGTCCGTTCCTGCCTGCGCCTGCCCGCGCCGGGAATCCGTCCTTCCTCCCCCTTTGTTTTGTTCGCCGCACCCGCGGCACGTCTGGAGCGCTCGTCGATGAAAAAGCTGAAGCTCGTGATGGTCGGCAACGGCATGGCCGGCGTGCGCACACTCGAGGAGCTGCTGAAGATCGCGCCCGATCTGTACGAGATCACCGTGTTCGGTGCCGAGCCGCACCCGAACTACAACAGCATCCTGCTCAGCCCGGTGCTGGCCGGCGAGCAGACGCTGGACGAGATCGTGCTGAACCCGCTCTCGTGGTACGCCGAGCACGGCATCACGCTGCACCTGGGCAAGAAGGTCGTCGACGTGAACCGGCGACGCCGCGTCGTGATCGCCGAGGACGGCACGCAGGCGCCCTACGACCGGCTGCTGATCGCGACCGGCTCGAACCCGTTCATCCTGCCGGTGCCCGGCAAGGAACTGCAGGGCGTGATCGCCTACCGCGACATTGCCGACACCAACACGATGATCGCGACCGCGAAGACGCACAAGCACGCGGTCGTGATCGGCGGCGGCCTGCTCGGCCTCGAGGCCGCCAACGGCCTGATGCTGCGCGGCATGCAGGTGACGGTGGTGCACATCATGCCGTGGCTGATGGAGCGCCAGCTCGACGACGTGGCCGGCCGGATGCTGCAGAAGTCGCTCGAGGACCGCGGCCTGCGGTTCATGATCGGCGCGCAGACCGAGGCGCTGATCGGCGACGCGAGCGGCCGCGAGGGCGACGAGGACGCGCCGCGGGGCCGCCGCGTCAAGGCGGTGCGCTTCAAGGACGGCAGCGAGGTCCCGGCCGACCTGGTCGTGATGGCCGCCGGCATCCGCCCGAACACCGAGCTCGCGCTGAAGATCGGCCTGCACTGCGGGCCGCAGAACCGCGGCGGGATCGTCGTCACCGACACGATGCAGACCATCACCGATGCGCGCATCTACTCGATCGGCGAGTGCGCGGCGCACCGCGGCATCGCCTACGGGCTGGTGGCGCCGCTGTTCGAGCAGGCCAAGGTCTGCGCGACGCACCTGGGCGAGTTCGGCATCGGCCGCTACCTCGGCTCGCAGACCTCGACCAAGCTGAAGGTCACCGGCATCGACCTGTTCTCGGCCGGCGACTTCATGGGCAAGGCCTCGGGCCGCCCCGAGGACGCCGGTTGCGAGGAGATCGTGCTCAGCGACCCGTACAGCAAGGTCTACAAGAAGCTGGTCGTGCGCGACGACATCCTGATCGGCGCCTGCCTGTACGGCGACACCGCCGACGGCTCCTGGTACTTCGACATGGTGCGCGAGCGCAAGAACGTCGCGTCGATTCGCGAGCACCTGATGTTCGGCGAGGCCCATCTCGGCGACACCGGCCACGCCGGCAACAGCAAGGCCTCGAGCATGCCCGACACGGCCGAGGTCTGCGGCTGCAACGGCGTGAAGAAGGGCACGATCGTCAAGGCGATCCGCGAGCAGGGCCTGTTCACGCTCGACGAGGTGCGCAAGTGCACGAAGGCGAGCGCGTCGTGCGGATCGTGCACCGGCCTGGTCGAGCAGATCCTGATGGCGACGGCCGGCGCCGGCTACTCGGCGGCGCCGAAGATGAAGGCGGTGTGCGGCTGCACCGACGCGAACCACGGCCAGGTGCGCGACGCGATCCGCGAGCAGCACCTGCTGACGATCGCGCAGGTCTACGCGCAGCTGAGCTGGCGCACGCCGAACGGCTGCGCGAGCTGCCGCCCGGCGATCAACTACTACCTGATCAGCACCTGGCCGCACGAGGCGCGCGACGACCCGCAATCGCGCTTCATCAACGAGCGCGCGCATGCCAACATCCAGAAGGACGGCACCTTTTCGGTCGTGCCGCGCATGTGGGCGGGCGAGACCAGCGCGGCCGAGCTGCGGCGCATCGCCGACGTCGTCGACAAGTTCAAGATCCCGACCGTCAAGGTCACCGGCGGCCAGCGCATCGACCTGCTCGGCGTTAGGAAGGAAGACCTGCCCGCGGTCTGGAAGGACCTGGGCATGCCCTCGGGCCACGCCTACGGCAAGACGATGCGCACCGTGAAGACCTGCGTCGGCAGCGAGTGGTGCCGCTTCGGCACGCAGGACAGCACGAAGATGGGCAAGGAGCTCGAACGCGCGCTGTGGCGCATGTACGCGCCGCACAAGGTCAAGCTCGCGGTCAGCGGCTGCCCGCGCAACTGCGCGGAGAGCGGCATCAAGGACGTCGGCATCATCGGCGTCGACTCGGGCTGGGAGATCTACGTCGCCGGCAACGGCGGCATCAAGACCGACGTCGCGCAGTTTTTCTGCAAGGTGCGCACGCACGAGGAGGTGCTCGAGGTCTCGGCCGCGTTCCTGCAGCTGTACCGCGAGGAGGGCTGGTACCTGGAGCGCACGGTGCACTACGTCGGCCGCGTCGGGCTCGATCACGTCAAGGCCCGGGTGCTCGACGACGCCGCGAACCGCCAGGCGCTGGCCGCCCGGCTGCGCTTCGCGCTCGACGGCGAGCCCGACCCGTGGTTCGACTTCGACAAGGCCGCGGTCGATGCGCGCCAGTTCGAGCCGCTGACGGTCTAGGAGAACGACATGAGCCAATGGAAAACACTCTGCCGCGTCAGCGACATCCCGAAGCTCGGCGCGCGCCGCGTGTCGCGCGCGAGCGGCGACGACGTGGCGGTGTTCCGCACCGCCGACGACAAGGTCTTCGCGCTGCTCGACAAGTGCCCGCACAAGGGCGGCCCGCTGTCGCAGGGCATCGTGTTCGGCGAAAGCGTCGCGTGCCCGCTGCACAACTGGACGATCGGCTTCGGCGACGGCTGCGCGGCCGCGCCCGACGTCGGCTGCGTGCAGAAGTTCAGCGTGCGGGTCGAGGGCGATGTCGTGTCGCTCGACCTCGACGAGCTGAACGGCGTCGCGTCCGAGTCCGAACCCGCCAAGGCGCTGGCGTGAACGAGACGCGCTCGACCTGCCCGTACTGCGGCGTGGGTTGCGGCGTGATCATCGAGACCGACGCGGGCCGGATCACCGGCGTGCGCGGCGACCAGGCGCACCCGGCGAACTTCGGGCGCCTGTGCAGCAAGGGCAGCACGCTGCACCTGACCGCGACCGCCGCGGTGACCTTGCAGACGCGCCTGCTGCAACCGATGCAGCGGCCGCAGCGCGGCGCCGCGCCGCAATCGATCGGCTGGGACGCGGCGCTGACGCTCGCCACCGACCGCTTCGCCGCGGTGATCGAGCGCGACGGCCCCGACGCGGTCGGCTTCTACATCTCGGGCCAGCTGCTGACCGAGGACTACTACGTCTTCAACAAGCTCGCGAAGGGCCTGATCGGCA
>JAYSLR010000371.1:0-2461 GCA_043725365.1 Rhizobacter sp.
TCGCAGGTGCGGCCGCTGCTCGTGCCGGTCGGGCTCGACCCGGCGCATCCCTTTCCGCAGGTCGCGAACAAGTCGCTCAACTTCATCGCCCGGCTCGGCGGCAAGGACGCGTTCGGGCGGCGCAACACCGTCGCCATCGTCAAGGTGCCGCGCGTGCTGCCGCGCGTCATGCGGCTGCCGGGCAAGGGCACGGAGCAGTCCTTCGTGCTGCTCACCAGCGTCATCCGCGCCCACCTCGGCGAGCTGTTTCCGGGCCGCGAAGTCGAGGCCTTCTCGCAGTTCCGCATCACGCGCGACTCCGACCTCGAGGTCGACGCCGACGTCAGCAACCTGCGCCAGGCGCTGCGCTCCGGGCTGACGACTCGGCACTTCGGCCAGGCGGTGCGGCTCGAGGTCGTCAACACCTGCCCGGTCGAGCTCTCGGAGTTCCTGCTCAAGCAGTTCAACCTTCCGGACACCGCGCTCTACAAGGTCAACGGGCCGGTCAACCTCGTGCGCATGAACGAGCTGATCGCCCTGGCCGATGCGCCGCAGCTGCGCTTTCCGCCCTTCGAGCCGGCTTGGCCGGCCAGCCTGCCGCGCCAGCAGTCGATGTTCGACCGCCTGCGCGCCGGCGACCTCATGCTGCACCAGCCCTTCGAGTCGTTCGAGCCGGTCGTGCAGTTCGTGCGCGAGGCGGTCGCCGACCCGGCAGTGCTGGCGATCAAGCAGACGATCTATCGCGCCGGCAGCGAGTCGCCGCTGATGGACCTGCTCATCGAGGCGGCGCGGCGCGGCAAGGAAGTGATGGCCGTGGTCGAGCTGCAGGCGCGCTTCGACGAAGAGGCGAACATCAACTGGGCCGAGCGGCTCGAAGCGGTCGGTGCCCAGGTCGTCTACGGTGTCGTCGGGCTGAAGACGCATGCCAAGCTGCTGCTCGTGACGCGCCGCGAAGACGGCAAGCTCAAGCGCTACGCTCATCTCTCGACCGGCAACTACAACCCGAACACGGCGCGCCTCTACACCGACATCGGCTACTTCACCGCCGACCCCGACCTGACCGCCGATGCCGACGCCGTGTTCCAGCAGCTCGCCAGCCTGGGCCGGACGCGGCCGCTGCGCACCATGCTGCAGGCGCCCTTCACGCTGCACAAGCAGATGCTGGCGCAGGTGGCGCGCGTCGCCGAGGCGGCGGCGGCCGGGCGGCCGGCGCGCATCGTCGTCAAGATCAACGCGCTGACGGACGTGCCGCTGATCGAGGCGCTGGTCGCGGCGGCGCAGGCCGGCGCAGACATCGACCTGATCGTGCGCGGCGCCTGCATGCTGCAGCCGGGCGTCGCCGGCGCGACGGAACGGATCCGCGTGCGCTCGATCGTCGGCCGCTTTCTCGAGCACTCGCGCGTCGCCTACTTCCGCTGGGGCCCGGGCGAGGAGGACGAGGCGCTCTTTCTCTCCAGCGCCGACTGGATGGGACGCAACATGTACGGCCGTATCGAGGTCGCCTGGCCGGTGCGCGACGCGAAGCTGCGCCAGCGCGTCATCGACGAATGCCTGGTGCCTTACCTGCTCGACGGCCAGGATGCCTGGACCCTGGCCGCCGACGGCAGCTACAGCCGCGTCGGCATCGACGGCCCTTCGGCACAGCAGGCGCTGATGCATCGCTACGCGGAGCGGCGTTGACGCGCAGGCAGGAGCACGACCGATGGACCTGATCCTGTGGCGCCATGCCGAAGCCGTCGAGACCGAGGGCAAGGACGACCTCGCTCGCGAGCTCACCGCCAAGGGCGAACGCCATGCCGAGCGCATGGCCGAGTGGCTGAACCGCCGGCTCGCGCATTCGACCCGCATCCTCGTCAGCCCGGCGCTGCGTTGCCAGCAGACGGCGAAGGCGCTCGGCCGCAAGTTCCGCACCGTCGCCGAGATCGCGCCCGGCGCGACGCCCGAGGCGCTGCTGCTCGCGGCGCGCTGGCCGGACGCGAGCGACCCGGTGCTCGTCATCGGCCATCAGCCGACGCTCGGCCTGGCCGCGTCGCTGGCGCTGACCGGCGCGGCGCAAGCCTGGTCGATCAAGAAGGCCGGGGTCTGGTGGATACGGCACCGGCCGCGCGACGACGAGAGCCACATCGTGCTGCAGGCGGTGCAGTCGCCTGACTGCCTCTGAAGATCGCGCGCCCTGCGCTCGCCTCAGGCCGACGAGAGCGTCGGGTGCAGCAGTCCGGCCTTGGTCCAGGCGTCGACTTCCTCGCGCAGCAGGTGCAGGGCGCGCGGATGCGATTCGGCCCAGCCGCGGGCCAGCATGATCGTCGTCTCGTCAGCATTCGCTGCCAACGCGATCTCGCCCTCGTCGACGTCGCCGCGCGCGTGGCAGACGATGACGGCCAGACGCAGGCAGAGCAGGTAGAGCGCGAAGTTCGGCTCCTGCAGGCGCGGCTCGAGCTTGCGCAGGCCGCCGCGCTGGCCGAGCACGAGGTCGCCGATGCGG
>JAYSLR010000372.1:0-4603 GCA_043725365.1 Rhizobacter sp.
CACGATGATGGCGCTGAGCCTGTGCGTGGGCCTGCTGATCGACGACGCGATCGTGGTGCGCGAGAACATCGTGCGCCATGTGCAGATGGGCAAGAGCGCGCACCAGGCGGCGCTCGACGGCACCAGCGAGATCGGCCTCGCGGTGCTCGCGACGACCTTCTCGATCGTCGCGGTGTTCCTGCCGATCGGCTTCATGGGCGGCATCGTCGGCAAGTTTTTCCACGAGTTCGGCCTGACCATCGTCGCCGCGGTGTTGATCTCGATGTTCGTCAGCTTCACGCTCGATCCGATGCTCTCCAGCATCTGGCACGACCCGCAGGCCCACGGCGGGCCGCGCGGCCCGCCGGTGACGCTGTACGACAGGACGATCGGCCGCGTCACGCTGCTGTTCGACCGCCTGACCGAGGCGTTGTCGAGCCTCTACCAGCGCATCCTGCGCTGGTCGCTGAATCACAAGCTCGCGACGCTCGCGATCGCCCTGACCACCTTCGTGGCCAGCTTCTTCGTGATCCCGCTGCTGGGCGCCGAGTTCGTGCCGAAGGCCGACTTCTCGGAGACGCAGATCAATTTCTACACGCCGGTGGGCTCGTCGCTGGAACTGACCGAGGCGCGCGCGAAACAGGTCGATGCGGCGCTGCGCGAGCTGCCCGAAGTGAAGTACACGGTCACGACGATCAACAGCGGCCAGGCCGCCGGCAAGATCTACGCCGCGGTCTACGTGCGCCTGGTCGACCGCAAGGACCGCACGCGCAGCATCGACCAGATGGCGGTGCCGCTGCGCGCGCGCCTGGCGCGCATTCCGGGCATCACGGTCACCAACATCGGCGTCACCGACCTGGGCGGCGGCAAGAGCCTGCAGTTCTCGGTGCAGGGGCCGGACCTGGCCGAGCTGGAGCGGCTGTCGCGCACGATCACGCCGAAGCTGCTGGCGATCCGCGGCCTGGTCGACCTGGACAGCACGCTCAAGCCCGACAAGCCGACGGTCTCGATCAACGTGAAGCGCGACGCGGCCTCCGACGTCGGCCTGAACGTCAACATGCTCGCGACCAGCCTGCGCACGATGATCGCCGGCACGACGGTGGGCAACTGGCGCGCGCCCGACGGCGAGAACTACGGCGTCAACGTGCGCCTGGCGCCCGAGAGCCGGGTCGCCATCGGCGACCTGCAGCGCATGCCGATCAACGTCGCGGCGGCCGCCGACGGCTCGGCGCGCTCGGTGCGGCTGTCGCAGGTGGCCGACATCACGCCCTCGACCGGCCCGAACCAGATCAACCGCCGCGACCTGAACCGCGAGATCAATTTCGACGCGAATGCCTTCGGCCGCAGTTCGGGCGACGTGTCGGCCGAGATCAAGGCCGCGCTCGACGGCGTCGCCTGGCCGCCCGGCTACCGCTACAGCTTCGGCGGCTCGACCAAGAACATGACCGAGTCGTTCCAGTACGCGATCGGCGCGCTGGCGCTGGCGATCGTGTTCATCTACATGATCCTGGCGAGCCAGTTCAAGAGCTTCCTGCAGCCGCTGGCGCTGATGAGCGCACTGCCACTGACGCTGATCGGCGTCGTGCTGACGTTGCTGGTATTCGGCTCGACGCTGAACATGTTCAGCATCATCGGCGTCGTGATGCTGATGGGGCTGGTGACGAAGAACGCGATCCTGCTCGTCGACTTCGCGATCCGCGCGCGCGCCGGCGAGCATGCCGGCGCGCACGGGCTGCAGCACGACACCGCGCCGCTGCCGCGCGAGGCGGCGCTGCTGCTCGCCGCCAAGGTGCGCCTGCGGCCGATCCTGATGACGACGCTGGCGATGGTGTTCGGCATGGTGCCGCTGGCGTTCGCGCTGTCCGAGGGCTCGGAGCAGCGCGCGCCGATGGGCCAGGCGGTGATCGGCGGCGTGATCACCTCGTCGCTGCTGACCCTGGTGGTCGTGCCGGTGATCTACTGCTACCTCGACGACCTCGCGGCGTGGGCAAAACGGCGCTTCGGGTCGGCGGCACCTGTGCCTCGGGCCGTTCCGGGGCCGGCCGCGCGCCCCTCGAAATAGAATTCGCGCGCCATCCTCTCAGTGACCACCATGAACATCGAACAAGCCCGCTTCAACATGATCGAACAGCAGATCCGCCCCTGGGATGTGCTCAACCTCGGCGTGCTGGAGTTGCTCGCCGTCGTCAAGCGCGAGGACTTCGTGCCCCCCGAGCACCGCGCGCTGGCCTTCGTCGACACCGAGGTGCCGCTGCCGACCTCGACAGGCGAAGCCCAGTGCATGCTGGCACCCAAGGTCGAGGCCCGCATCCTGCAGGAACTGGACGTGCGCAAGCACGAGCGCGTGCTCGAGATCGGTGCCGGCTCGGGCTACATGGCCGCGCTGCTCGCGCACAAGGCGCAGCACGTGACCTCGATGGAGATCGACGCCGGACTGGCCGCCTTCGCGTCGGCGAACCTGAGGCGCGCCGGCGTGACGAACGCCAGCGTCGTGCACGCCGACGGGGCCGCCGGGCTGCCCGGCGACGCGCCGTTCGACGCGATCGTGCTGTCCGGCTCGGTCGCCGAGGTGCCGCAGGTGCTGCTCGCCCAGCTCAAGATCGGCGGGCGACTGGCGGCGATCGTCGGCTTCGAGCCGGTGATGCGCGCCGTGCTGATCACGCGCACCGGTGACCAGGGCCTGGAGCGCCGCGTGCTGTTCGACACCGTCGCGCAACGCCTGCGTGGCTTCGCCGAGCCGACGCGGTTCCACTTCTGATGAAGCAGCTCCACGTCCGCGATCTGCTCGGCATGAGCGCCGCCGCGGACGCGCCCGCGCCGCTGCTGCTGGACGTGCGCGAGCCGTGGGAGTTCGCGCTCGCGGCCATCCGCATCGACGGCCTGCGCACGCTGGCGATGCCGATGGGCAGCGTGCCGCTGCGCCTGGCCGAGCTGGACCTGTCGCAGCCTGTCGTCTGCATCTGTCATCACGGGGCCCGAAGTGCGCAGGTCGTCGCATTCCTGGAGCGCCAGGGCTTCGAAGCCGTCTATAACCTCGCCGGCGGCATCGACGCCTGGTCGACGCAGATCGACGCGGGCGTGCCGCGCTACTGAGAACAGAAGAGAACGACGCACGAGAACGAACTACAACGAATCCTCAGGGGGAGTCCCATGCCGCAGAGCCACCGCTTTCACTTCATGCGCCCGCGCGCGCTCGCGGCGGCGATCGCCCTCGCGCTCGGGCTGGGCACCGCGCTGGGCGTGCGGGCGCAGAGCCTTCGGGAACTCTACGAGGCCGCGCACGGCTACGACGCGGCCTACCTGTCGGCGCGCGCCTCGCTCGACGCGGCGCAGTACCGGCTCGAGCAGCAGCGCGCCGTGAACCGGCCCAACGTCGGCCTGGCCGTGACGGCCGGGCAATCGACGAACAGTTCGCCGGATGCGACCAGCACGGTGAACAGCAGCACGCTGAACACGCGGACCAACGCCTACAGCACGACCGTGAACGCCTCGCAGTCGCTGTTCAACCGCGCCAACGACAAGAGCGTCGAGCAGGCCGCCAAGGCCTACGAGGTCGCGCGCGCCGACCTCGATTCGGCCGAGCAGGACCTGATCCTGCGTGTCTCGCAAGCCTACTTCGACGTGCTCGCGGCGCAGGACACGCTGACCACCGCGCGCAGCAGCATGGCCGCGATCTCGGAGCAGGTCGCGTCGGCGAAGCGCAACTTCGAGGTCGGCACGGCGACGATCACCGACACGCGCGAAGCCCAGGCCCGCTACGACCTCGCGCGCGCCACCGAGATCCAGGCCGACAACGATCTGATCACCAAGCGCATTGCCCTGGACCAGCTCGTCGGGCGCGTCGACGTCAAACCCAACCAGCTCGCGACGCCGGTGAAGTTGCCGGACGTGGCGCCCGCCAACGTCGAGGAATGGGTCACGCGCGCCGACGCCGAGCACCCGCAGGTGCGCCGGGCCCGGCTCGCCCTCGACGTGGCGCGGCTCGAGACCGAGAAGGCGAAGGCCGGCGCGCTGCCGACGGTGGCGCTGAATGCCAGCGTCGGTCGCGGGTATGCGTCGACGTCCGGCGCCATCCTGGCCGGCAGCAACGGCGGTGTGCCCTTTCAGACCCAGACGCCCAGCACCACCGGCAGCATCGGTGTCACGCTGAACATGCCGCTGTTCGCGGGCTTCGCGATCCAGAACCGGATCAAGGAAACCGTCGTGCTCGAGGACAAGTCGCAGGCCGACCTCGACGCGACCCGGCGCGGCGTCGCGCAGGCCACGCGCAGCCTGTTCTACGGCGTGCGTTCCGGCATCGCCCAGGTCGCCGCGCTCGAGGCGGCCGAGTCGTCGAGCAAGCTCGCGCTCGAGGCGACCCAGCTCGGCTTCAAGGTCGGCGTGCGCGTCAACATCGACGTGCTGAATGCGCAGGCCCAGCTCTACAGCACCCAGGCCCAGCTCGCGAAGGCGCGCTACGACACGATCATGACGGGGTTTCGGCTGCGCCAGGCCTCGGGGCGGCTGACGCCGGACGATGTGGCCTCGGTCAACGGCCTGCTGATCCGCTGACGGCGCCGCCGGGCGCGCCCATCGCAGCGCCGGGATGATCGCGAGGGTCGGGTTCCGGCGGCCTCGCGGGACG
>JAYSLR010000373.1:0-1941 GCA_043725365.1 Rhizobacter sp.
GTTCATCGCGTGGCCGGCTTCGTCGTTTCTTCCGATCACTGATCGCGCCGCCATGCCCATCGGCACCATCGATCGCACCCCGCCGCCGTTCTTCCGCCAGGGCCCGTCGGCGCTGACGAAGCTGATCCTGTGCTCGGCGCTGGCGCTGTTCCTGATGGTGGCCGACAACCGCTTCACGATCACGCGCCAGCTGCGCCTGGTGATCGCCACCGCGCTGTATTACCCGCAACAGGTGCTGCTGGTGCCGGTGCAGGCGATTCAGGGTGGAGGCGCCTACTTCCTCGGCCTCAAAGGGGCGCTGGCGAACGAGGAAGCGGCGCGCCGCGAACTGGCGCTGCAGGCCGAGCGCGCGCTGCGCGTCGAGCAGCTGACCAGCGAGAACGCCCGCCTGCGCGGCCTGCTGGCGCTGCGGCCGAGCCTGACGGTGCGCTCGCAGGCGGCCCAGGTGCTGTACGAGGCGGCCGATCCCTATTCGCGCAAGGTCGTGATCGACCGCGGCGCGGTCAACGGCGTGGCCGTGGCCTCGCCGGTGATCAACGAGACCGGTGTGCTGGGCCAGGTCACGCGCGTCTACCCGCTGTCGAGCGAGGTGACGCTGCTGACCGACAAGGACGCCGCGATCCCGGTGCTGAACACGCGCACGCAGGTGCGCAGTGCGGCGTTCGGCAGCGCCGGCGCGCTCGGTACCGGCATGGAGATGCGCTTCATGGCCGCCAACGCCGATGTGCAGGTCGGCGACCAGCTGACGACCTCGGGCGTCGACGGCGTCTACCCGCCGGGGCTGCCGGTCGCCAAGGTCGCGAGCGTGGATCGGAAGATCGACTCGGGCTTCGCGCGCATCGTGCTGACGCCGAACGCGAAGACCGACGGCGTGCGCCACGTGCTGGTGATCGAGCCGGTGGGTCTGCAGATGCCGGCGCGGCCGGAGGCGGCGCCGCCGGAGGACGCGAAGGCCTCGGCGCCGAAGAAGGGCGGGCGCGCCGCGCCGAAGGCGCCGCCGCCGGGGGCCGCGCCGTGAGCATGCTGCGCGAGGATCAGGAGCGCACGGCATGATCATGCCGCGCGAAGGGCCACGAGGGCACGCGTCATGATCATGCCGCGCGCCAATGGCCAGCTGCTGCTGCCCGTCAACCCGCTGTTCGTCGCGATGACGCTGCTGGTCGCGTTCGCGCTGAACACCGTGCCGCTCGGGCGCGTGCCGCTGATGCCGGACTTCGTCGCGCTGGTGCTGGTGTTCTGGAACGTGCACCAGTCGCGACGCGTGGGCATCGGGCTGGCGTTCTTCTTCGGCCTGCTGATGGACGTGCACGACGCCGCGGTCCTCGGGCAGCATGCACTGGCCTACACGCTGATGAGCTTCTTCGCGGTCACGATCCACCGCCGCCTGCTGTGGTTCACGGTGCCTTCGCAGGCGGTGCAGATCCTGCCGCTGTTCCTCGCCGCGCACGCGGTCTCGCTGGTCGTGCGCATGATCGCCGGGGGCATGTTCCCGGGCTGGCAGGTGCTGCTCGCGCCGGTGTTCGAGGCGCTGCTGTGGCCGATCGCGACATGGTTGCTGCTCGCACCGCAGCGCCGCGCGCCCGATCCGGATCAGAATCGCCCATTGTGAGTGGCGCCCCTCGTCCGGCCGCGTTTGGCGTGAGTTGATGGCATGACTGAACTCAAGAATGTCGAGCAGGAAGTCGGGCGCTTTCGCATGCGCCTGGCAGCGGCCGCCGCGTTCGTGCTGTTCGCGTTCGGGCTGCTGGCCGCGCGCCTGGTCTACCTGCAGATCTACAAGCACGAGGAGCTGTCGACCCAGGCCGAGAACAACCGCATCACGGTCGTGCCGATCGTGCCGAACCGCGGGCTGATCCTGGACCGCAACGGCGTGGTGCTGGCGAACAACTATTCGGCCTACACCCTGGAGATCACGCCGGGCAAGGTCGACGACCTGGAGGC
>JAYSLR010000374.1:0-5734 GCA_043725365.1 Rhizobacter sp.
TCGCATCGGCCACCAGCCGCGGGTCGCCGCGCATCAGCGTGATGCCCGCGGTTTCCATCGCGACGTCGGTGCCGGTCGACATGGCGATGCCCACGTCGGTCGGCCAGCGCCGGCGCGTCGTTGATGCCGTCGCCCACCATCGCGACGACTCGGCCCTCGGCACGCAGCTGGCGGACGATCTCCGCCTTGTCGGCCGGCAGCACCTCCGCGCGCACGTCGTCGATGCCGAGCGCGCGCGCCACCGCCTGCGCGCTGCCACGGTTGTCGCCGGACAGCAGCAAGGTGCGGATGCCCAGTTCGTGCAGCCGCGCGACGGCCTCGCGCGCCGATTCCTTCAGCGTGTCGCCGAAGGCCAGCAAGCCCAGCAGCTCGGCGTGCCCGCCGTCCTGGCGGACGAGCCAGGAGATGGTCCGGCCGTCGTGCTCGAGGCGCTCGGCCTGCTGGCGCAGCGGCCCCGCGTCGACACCGAGCTCGTGCAGCAGCCGGCTGCTGCCGAGCGCCAGGCGCTGACCTTCGACGACCCCCTCCAGGCCGCGGCCGGGCAACGCGCGCGCGTCGCGGGCGTCCGGCACCGCCAGCTGCTGCGCCCGCGCCGCGTCGGCCACCGCCTGCGCCAGCGGGTGCGCGCTGCTGCGCTGCAGCGCAGCCGCGAGGCGCAGCAGCTCGTCGCGTGTGCGCCCGCCGGCCGCCTCGACCGCGACCAGCGAGGGCTTGCCCTGCGTCAGCGTGCCGGTCTTGTCGAACGCGACCGTGCCGACCGCGTGCGCGAGCTCCAGCGCACCGACGTCCTTGATGAGAATGCCGCGGCGCGCGGCAACGCCGGTCCCGGCCATGATCGCGGTCGGCGTGGCCAGGCCCAGCGCACACGGGCACGCGATCACCAGCACCGCGACGGCATTGACGAGCGCCTGTTCCCAGTCGCCCGACACCGCGGTCCAGGCGAGGAACGTGAGCAGCGCGACCCCCAGCACCACGGGAACGAACACCGCGCTGACACGATCGACGATACGCTGGATCGGCGCCTTGCCGGCCTGCGCCGATTCGACCATGCGGATGATGCGCGCCAGCGTCGTCTCGGCGCCGAGGGCACTGGTGCGCACGGTCAGCACGCCGTCGGCATTGATGGAGCCCGCGGTGACCTGCCCGCCGACGCCCTTCGCGATCGGCAGGCTCTCGCCGGTGATCAGCGATTCGTCGACGTGGCTGCGGCCCTCGACGACCTCGCCGTCGACCGCGACGCGGTCGCCCGGGCGCACCTGCACCAGATCGCCGAGCACGAGCTGCCCGACCGGCAGCTCGATCTCGACGCCGTCGCGCCGGACGCGGGCGGTCGCCGGCCGCAACGCGTTCAGCGCCCGGATCGCGTCGGTCGTCTGCCGCTTGGCGCGCGCCTCGAGCCACTTGCCGAGCAGCACCAGCGTGATGACCGCGGCCGAGGCCTCGAAGTACAGGTGCGGCATGCCGTGGCCGGCGTGGCGCAGCATCAGGTACACCGACAGTCCGTAGGCCGCCGAGGTGCCGAGCGCGACCAGCAGGTCCATGTTGCCCGTGCCGGCACGAACCGCCTTCCAGCCGGCGCGGTAGAAGCGCGCGCCGAGCCCGAACTGCACCGGCGTCGCGAGCGCGAGCTGGACCCAGCCCGCGGGCATCCAGCCGATGCCGACCAGCTGCAGCAGCATCGGCGCGACCAGAGGCAAGGTCAGCACGGCGCCGACGGCGACCGGCCACCACGGCGGCAATCGGCTTCGATCCGGCGCCGACGCCTCGACCGGGGTGGCCGCATAGCCCGCCTTCTCGACCGCCGCCACGAGTGCCGCCACCGACAAGGTCGATGGCCCGCGCACCGTCGCACGCTCGGTCGCCAGGTTCACCGACGCCGACGCCACGCCGCTCACCTGACGCAGCGCCTTCTCGACACGCCCCACGCACGAGGCGCAGGTCATGCCCTCGATCTGCAATGCCAGCTCCTGGGTCGCGACGTCGTAGCCGGCCTGGCGCACCGCCGCGGCCAGGGTCTGCGCGTCGACGGGCGCATCGACGCTGACCGAGGCCTGCTCGGTCGCGAGGTTGACGCTGGCGTCGCGCACGCCCGGCACGGCCCGCAGCGCCTTTTCGACCCGCAATGCACAGGTGGCGCAGGTCATGCCGGTGACCTGGAGATCGATGTCGGATTGGTTCATGTGCGCATCATCAGGCTTCCAACGATGTGAATGTCAAGCCGTCGCGCCGAAAGCTGTACCAGTGCGAAGGGTCATGCACCGTCCGCGCTTGACCTTGCCAATGTCGGAAGGTCGATACTTCAATCATCGCATTGCGTTCGCGCAGGAGTTGAAGATGATCGCCTTCGAAGTCAAGGACATGACCTGCGGCCACTGCGTCGGCAGCGTCACCAAGGCCCTGAAAGCCGTGGACCCGGCCGCCACCGTCGACATCGACCTCGCCCGCCACCGCGTCGAGATCGGCTCGACGGCCGCGGACACGCAGCGGCTGAGCGACGCCATTCGCGACGCCGGCTACACGCCCGTCGCCGCGTAGTCGGCCGGCGGCCGGCGCTCAGCGCGTCTTTGCCGCGACGCGGGCGCGCAGCACCGCGAGTTGCGCGAGCGCCGCGTCGCGCCCGGCCTGGATCGCGCGCCTGCGGACCGTGAAGTCGGCGCCCGAGACGTGCGGCAGCTGCGGGCGCAGCAGCACGTCGGCGTCGCGCAGTTCGAAGCTGTTGATGCTGCGGCCCATGATCGCGAAGGTCTGCAACAGCATGCGTGCGGCGTCGCCGGTGGCATTGCCGTCGGGCGCCGCCGAGATGTCGACCGCAATCACCAGTTCCGCACCCATCTGGCGCGCGAAGCGCACCGGCACGGGCGCGACCAGCCCGCCGTCGACGTATTCGCGCAGCCCGATGCGCACCGGCTGGAACACCGCCGGTACCGCGCTCGAGGCGCGCACCGCGACGCCCGGGTCGCCGCGCTGGAACAGGATCGCCTCGCCGCTGTCCAGGTCGGTCGCGACGATGCCCAGCGGCACGCGCATCTGCTCGATGCGCAGCCCGCCGGTGTGTTCGCGGACGTAGCGCGCCAGGCCCTCGCCGCGGATCAGGCCGCGGCCCGGGAACGACCAGTCGGTAAAGGCCGACTCGTCCATCGTCTCGGCCAGCGCCGCGAGTTCGGCGCCGGTCTTGCCCGAGGCATAGAGCGCCGCGACCAGGCTGCCGGCCGAGGTGCCGACGACCAGGTCGGGTCGGATGCCCTGCTCTTCCAGCACCTGGATCACGCCGATGTGGGCGAAGCCGCGCGCCGCGCCACCGCCCAGCGCCAGCCCGATGCGCGGCGGCCTGGGCGTGGCCTTCGGCAGCGGCTCGATGGGCGGCGCGGCGACGACCGGCCCCGGCCTGGGCGTCGTCTGGCAGCCGGCCAGCGCCGTGGCGGCCAGTGCCGCGCCAGCCATCAGCCAGCGCCTGCGCCCGGTCAGCGCGCCCCGACTTATGCATTCATCGAATAAGCAAAGTTCGATAATGTTCTTCCTCAATATATGAGGGCTCCGTACATTCCCGGACTTCGGCGCCACTGGGGCGCGGCTTCGGGCACCCGGACCCCATGGACTGGATCGCAATTGTCAGCGGCTTCGGCGTCGGCGCCATCGTCGGTCTGACCGGCGTGGGCGGCGGCTCGCTGATGACGCCGCTGCTGCTGTCGGTCTTCAGGCTGAACCCGGCGGTGGCGATCGGCACCGACCTGTGGTTCGCCGCGATCACCAAGACTGCAGGCTCGGCCTCGCACCACCAGGCCGGCCATGTGCAGTGGCGCATCACCGGGCTGCTGCTGGCCGGCAGCATCCCAGCGTCGCTCGCGACGGTCGCTCTGATGCACCTGACCGGCGTGACCCAGGGCTGGGCCGCGGCGCTGACGCTCACGCTGGGCATCGCGCTGCTGCTGACGGCGGTGACGGTCGCCTACAAGCGCATCTGGCAGGGCATCGGCCTGCGCCTGGAGCGCTGGATCCCCGAACGCCGCAAGCCCTGGCTGACGGTCGCCTGCGGCCTCGTCCTGGGCGTGCTCGTCTCACTGAGCTCGATCGGTGCCGGCGCGATCGGCGCGACGATGATCCTGCTGCTCTACCCGCGCCTGAAATCGCACGAGATCGTCGGCACCGACATCGCCCACGCGGTGCCGCTCACCCTCGTCGCCGGCATCGGCCACGCGACGCTGGGCCATGTGGACTGGCAACTGCTGGTCGCGTTGCTGGTCGGCTCCATCCCCGGCATCTGGGTCGGCGCGCAGCTCACCCGCCGGATGCCCGAAAGGCTGGTGCGCACGCTGCTGTGCGTCGCGCTCGTGAGTGCCGGATTGAAAGTGATCGCCTGATGTACCAATACACCGACTTCGACAAGCAGTTCGTCCACCAGCGCGCCGCGCAGTTCCGCGACCAGCTCGAGCGCCACCTCGCCGGCAAGCTGCCCGAGGACGACTTCCGCGCGCTGCGCCTGCAAAACGGCTGGTACGTGCAGCGCCACGCGCCGATGGCGCGCATCGCGGTGCCGTACGGCGAACTGAGCTCGGCGCAGCTGCACACGCTCGCGCACATCGCGCGCGCGTACGACCGCGGCTACGCGCATGTGACGACGCGCCAGAACGTGCAGTTCAACTGGATCCCGCTGCCACGCGCCGCCGACGTGATGGACGCGCTCGCGGCCGTGAACATGCACGGCATCCAGACCAGCGGCAACTGCATCCGCAACATCACCAGCGACGCGCTGGCCGGCATCGCACCCGACGAGATCGTCGACCCGCGGCCCTACGCCGAGCTGCTGCGCCAGTGGAGCACGCTGCACCCGGAGTTCGCATTCCTGCCGCGCAAGTTCAAGATCGCGATCAGCGGCGCCACCGAAGACCGCGCCGCGATCGGCTGGCACGACATCGGCCTGCAGCTTCGGCGCAACGACGCCGGCGAGGTCGGCTTCAAGGTGCTGGTGGGCGGCGGCATGGGCCGCACGCCGATCATCGGCACGACGATCCGCGAGTTCCTGCCGTGGCAGCAGATCCTCGTCTTCATCGAGGCGATCGTGCGCGTCTACAACCGCTACGGCCGGCGCGACAACGCCTACAAGGCGCGCATCAAGATCCTCGTCAAGGCCGAGGGCCAGAGGTTCGTTGACGCGGTGAACGCCGAGTTCACCGACATCGTCGAGAACGATGTCGCGGGCGCGGCCCACCTGCTGCCGCAGGCCGAGCTGGAGCGCGTCGCGAAGAGCTTCGAGCTGCCGGCCGGCGTGCAGGCACAACCCGAGACCCCGGGCCCCGCGTTCGATGCGCCGAAGGCGTTCGGCCGCTGGCTGGAGCGCAACGTGCAGGGCCACAAGCTGCCCGGCTACCGCGCGGTGACGCTGTCGCTGAAGCGTGCCGGCCAGGCGCCGGGCGACGCGACCGCCGACCAGATGGACGCCGCTGCCGCCATCGCCGAGCGCTTCAGCCACGGCGAGCTGCGCGTCACGCACGAGCAGAACCTGCTGCTGCCGTGGGTGCTGGAGCGCGACCTGCACGCGTTGTGGCTGGCCGCGCGCGAGGCCGGCTTCGCGACACCGAACATCGGGTTGCTGACCGACATGATCGCCTGCCCCGGCGGCGACTTCTGCGCGCTGGCGAACGCGCGCTCGATCCCGATCGCCGAAGAGATCACGCAGCGCTTCGACGAGATCGACGAGCTCTACGACATCGGCAACGTCGACCTGCACATCAGCGGC
>JAYSLR010000375.1:0-20639 GCA_043725365.1 Rhizobacter sp.
CTCGAGCCGTAGCTCGCACGCATCGGATCGGTGACCTGGAAGTAGATGATGCCGTCGACCTGCAGCTGGGTGTTGTCCTTGGTGATGCAGACCTGGCTCGGCACGTCGAGCGGCATCATCTACTTCCAGGTCACCGATCCGATGCGCGCGAGCTACGGCTCGAGCAACTACATCTCGGCGATCACGCAGCTCGCCCAGACCCTGCTGCGATCTGTGATCGGCAAGATGGAACTCGACAAGACCTTCGAGGAGCGCGACCACATCAACATGTCGGTGGTCGCCGCGCTCGACGAGGCCGCCACCAACTGGGGCGTCAAGGTGCTGCGCTACGAGATCAAGGACCTGACGCCGCCCGCGGCGATCCTGCACTCGATGCAGGCGCAGATCACCGCCGAGCGCGAGAAGCGCGCGCTGATCGCCGCCTCGGAAGGCCGCAAGCAGGAGCAGATCAACATCGCCACCGGCGAGCGCGAGGCCTTCATCGCGCGCTCCGAGGGGCAGCGCCAGGCCGAGATCAACAAGGCGCAAGGCGAGGCCGCGGCGATCATCGCGGTCGCCGACGCCACCGCCGAGGCGATCCGCAAGATCGCCGAGGCGATCCGCTCGCCCGGCGGCGAGCAGGCGGTGCAGCTCAAGGTCGCCGAGAAGGCCGTCGAGGCCTACGCCCAGCTCGCGCAGAAGAACAACACGATGATCGTGCCCGGCAACATGACCGAGGTCTCGGCGCTGATCGGCACGGCGATGGCGCTGATGAAGGGCAAGACGCCCGGCGCCGCGTGAGGCCGCGACCCGTGGCCTTCAACGTTCTCGGCGGCGCCCTCGTGCCCTGCTCCTACGACCCGCTGACCGGCTTCTTCCGCGACGGCTGCTGCAACACGGCCGACGACGACACCGGCAGCCATGTGGTCTGCGTCAAGGTCGACGCCGACTTCCTGGCGTTCTCGGCACGCCGCGGCAACGACCTCTCCACGCCGCGCCCCGAGTACCGATTCCACGGCCTCGCGTCCGGCGACCGCTGGTGCCTGTGCGCGCTGCGCTGGCGCGAGGCCTGCGAGGCCGGTGCGGCGCCGGCGGTGGTGCTCGAATCGACCCACGAGCGTGCGCTCGACTTCGTCCCGCTCGAGTGGCTGAGGGCGCATGCGCTGCACCCGGTAGGCTAAACTTCCGCGCTCCGGAGAGATGGATGAGCGGTTTAAGTCGCACGCCTGGAAAGCGTGTGAGGGTTAACAGCCCTCCGCGGGTTCGAATCCCGCTCTCTCCGCCAATGGGGCTATTCCAAGGGCTGACGCCCGGTAGGCCGCACCAGCACTGGCTTTCTTCCCTCTGACCTTCCCACAATCCTTCCCACATTCGGGGGCAATCGGCCTGCCGATGGGATACTTCGGGGAATGTCGAAAGTGTCGAAGAAAACGTCGCATCTCGTCATCAAGGGCGGGCGGTTCTACTTCCGCATGCGGGTGCCAAAGGAACTCGTCCCGCACCTCGCCAAGACTGAGGTCACACAGGCGCTTGGCGATGTGAATCGGGCGCAAGCGGTCGTCGCGTGCAGCGAACTCGCCGGTCAGTGGTCCGCCCACTTCCTCGAAGAGAAGCACCGCCTGGGCCTCGCCGTGAGCCCACCAGCGCCACCGATGCGAGCGGCCATCCCAAGGCGCACCGCCACCCCGGAAGAGGTCGAGAAGTTGGCCGAGGCGTCCGCGCAGCGCCTTCTCGCGGTCGACGAGGAGGTCCGCATCGAGGGCAATCTCGTTGTTGTCGATCGCCTTCGCGTCATCGAGACTGAGAGTTAGCCTCTGCCGTCCCCGCCTTGTCACCATGTTGACTCCGATTGGTTTGTCACCACTCCGACATCGACCCGAACGACTCGTACTCATTGAGCCGGTCGTGAATGGCCCGATTGATCGCAGACGTCGTGTTGCCAAGCCATCGTTCTATGCCGGAACATGCGAACATGAATGCGCTCGCGGCAACGAGGATGACCCCAGTATCTGACCGACCTTTTCCGGGATACCGGATCGTCGTCTCGCGCTGATCGTAGTCAAGGTACTTTTGGACCGCTGACATCGAAGCGTGCGTAGCGACGTGAGAGAACATCCGGTAGTAGCCGTCGTACAGCTGTTTCTCGTCGATGTCCCTCGCCAGTTGCTCGAACTGGATCGTCTTCCCCGCATGCTGGACGGCGTAGTTCCTCATCTGCTTCTGCACCTCGGGCGATCCTTCGCGCTCAAGGAACTCTTTCATCGCTCTGGCGTTCTTGGCCTTCCCGGCCCGGTCGTACGACTCGAACTCCACGGTCGATAGGGCCCCTTTGAGGAGCGCGCCGATCACGATCACGGTTTCGCAGATGCCCCGCGCGAGCGATAGAGCTTCAACGTCCAGCCCCTGCTCGCCAAGGATCACGGCCGCGCGGAAGTGATCGATGCAGCGCAGGAATAGCGCGTGGGCGGCGACCTTCTCTGTCGTCTGAGGCTTGCTGTTGAACAGGGGTCTCATCTGCATCGCGGTCTCAATGCAGGCTCGCGCGTGGGTCAGAACGGTCTCCATGTGGTCCCCCTCGATGTTTTGCCGCAGATTTCCGAGAGGGTATCGGATGAGCGCCCGGCGTGGGCTTCCCCCCCGTGGCCAACCCCTCGATCACCACAGGCCAAGCTCCCAGACCCTCGTGGATGGGCCGCAGTTGTTCGGGCTTATCCAGCAGGCCAAAGCGTCGATGAGCCGCACAGGAACGCTAGCAGCCTGACACGCAACACCGCCCAAGCGGTGCAGACCATCAAAGCGGCGTCAGAAGGCGTCCCCGACGTGCCGGGCCTCTACGTCAGCCGGGCGTGTGAATACTTCTGGGCGACCGTTCCTTACCTGGCGCGCGATCAGAAGAGAGTCGAGGATGTCGATTCATCGGGCCCGGATCATGCCGCAGACGCGTGCCGATATGGGCTGCTCAGGTGCAGCATGCGGATGACTGTTGCGCCGCTGTTCGGTGTCTGAAACGTGAGCCCACCCTATTGGGGCGGAGTGCAGAAGCCTGCCTCAAGCCGCGGCAAAACTGAGATCGATTGCGCGCCTGGCCTCCGCCAGCGCGTTCTTCGCTGCGAGTTCGCGCGTGCCGAATTGTTCGTGGGGGAACTCCTGCCATGAATTTGAGCTCGCGTCGCCGGGCGTCACGGAGAAGCTGGCGACGAAGCGCTGCGACCACATCGATGGAAGCGCCTCGAGTTCGGCCATGTCGGTTGGGGTGTGTACTTCGCTACACCTTGCGGTGATCGCGCAGCCTCGATAGCTGGAGAAGTAGTCGTTGTGCATGTTGAGACCCGACGGGGTGGTCGTTTCTTGGTCTTCACGGTGCGCCCCATGTCGGCCGCTGAAAGTCAGACAAACGCCCGCGGGCCGGCAAACTAAGCGGCGCATTCCTGTAGGCGAGCAGGCCGGGTGGCATGCGGCAAGAGTCCAAGACCGGGTCGGTCGGCCGAAGCTCACAGGCTACTTCGGTGTCAAGCGACATCAGCAACTGACCCCCAGCCGACATGCAGAAGTGACCCCCGGTTGCTGATCAATCGTTCTGAGTTGCGGTGTTCGCGCTGGCCTGGTTAACCAGGCCAGCGCGGCGCTTCGTTCGCAGGCGGTAGCTGTCGCCGCGGATCGTGATGACGTGGCTGTGGTGCAGCAGCCGATCAAGGATGGCGGTGGCCACGACGGCGTCGCCGAACACGCCGCCCCACTCGGCCACCGAGCGGTTGCTGGTCACCAGCATCGAGCCACGCTCGTAGCGCCGGCTCACGAGTTGGAAGAACAGGTGTGCTGCATTCGCCTCGAACGGCAGGTAGCCCAGCTCGTCCACCACCAGCAGCTTGGGCTTGGTGAAGTGGATCAACTTCTCCTCCAGGCGACCTTCGGCGTGTGCCCTGGCCAGCTGCGTCACCAGGCTGGTCGCCGGCACGAACAATGTCGAGTAGCCGCGCACGATGGCCTCTCGCCCCAGCGCCACCGCCAGGTGCGTCTTGCCCACCCCGGGCGGTCCGAGCAACAACACGCTGTCGCCGTTGGCCACCCATCGCGACGTGGCCAGCTCGCGGATCTGCTTGGGGTCCACCGACGGTTGCGCGTCGTACTCGAAGCTCTCCAGCGTGCGCACGCACGGGAACTTGGCGATCGACATGCCCATCTGGATGCGCCGCTCGTCTTTGCGCGCCACTTCGGCCGCGCACAGCATCGCCAGTGCTTCCCTGAGGTTCAGCTCGGCCCGCCCCGCCTGGTCCAGCAGCGTGTCGAGCTGATCGCGGATGGCGGTGAGCTTGAGTCGCGTGAGCATCGGCTCAAGGTCGTTCAGCAGTTCGACCGGCTGCGTCTTCTTGGTGGCCGCCATCACCAGCCCCCTCCGAGCGCCGTCTCGTACTCGGTCAGTGGCCGAAGCAGTTCGGCCGGCGCGGCCGGTGTTGGCGCCGCGGTAGTCGGCCGTGCCAGCCAGCTCACGCCGACCAAGTGCGCGCCGACGATGCCCACGAGATGGCTGCGTTCGATGATGCTGTTGCGCCGGCCCGCGTTCTGCGCGTGGCAGGCTACTTCCTGGCCGGCGTATTGCACCCGCACCTGTCGCTCGGCCACGATGACGGTGACGGTCTCTCCGATGAGCTTCCACGGCACGCTGTAGCGGTTGGTGTCGAGCTCGATGCAGGCGTCGGTGTGCACGCGGCGACTGAGCTCGCGCACCTGCAGGAATGGCGCCTTGGCCGCCAGTGGCGCAAGAGTCCGTCGCTCATCGCGTTCGAAGCGGTCGATGGGCGGCTCGGCGGTGGTGCCATGCACCCGAACATCGGCGACCTCGCGCATCCAGCGCACGAGGTGCGCTTGCAGTTCCTCCAGGGACGCGAAGCGGTGCCCGGCGATGGCGTTGCGCTTGACGTAGCCCACGCCGCGCTCGTCCTTGCCCTTGGTGCGCGCACGGTACGGGGCACAGGCCCGGGGCGTCACGCCCCAGTAGCGGCAGAAGGCGTGGAAGCGGTCGTTGAAGGCGACCTCGCGGGTCTGCACGTCGTGCTCGTTGACGAGCGCACGGGCGTTGTCGACCAGCACCTCGCGCGTGGTGCCGCCGAAGTGCCGGAACGCGCCTTCCAGGCCTTGCAGCCAAGCGGACTGGCGCTCGTGCAGGAACATGGCCACGTAGGTCCGGCGTGAGTAGCCCAGCGTGGCCACGAAAAGGTGAACCTTGACCGGCTCTTCGGCGACCGGCACACGCACGGTGCCGAAGTCGATCTGCAGTTGATGGCCCGGTGGGGTCTCGAAGCGCACGGTGGCTGCCGTCTGAGCCAGCACTTCGCGACGCAGGTGTACGACGGCACGCTCGACGGTGCGCAGGCTCACCGCGACGCCATGTTCGCGCTGCAGTTCCTGGCGCACCACATCGCAGTTGCCGCGGTGCTGACGGAACCGCTCGGCCAGCCAGTCCCGATGCGCCGTCAGCTGGCCAGGGCGCTGCGGGGACTGATACGGGTGCCAACCGCCTTGGCGCAAATAGCTGCGCACCGTGTTGCGGCTGCAGCCCAGCTCCCGGCTGATGCGCTTGGCTCCCCAGCCCAGCGACGCCAGCTTGAGCATCGTCTGCACGTCCTCAGGCGTTTGCATCGCCTGCCTCCCTTCGATCCACTCGGACCGGGGAGCTTGCTCGACCACTTCTTCCACTTCGACCTCCTTCCACGAAGGGGTCAATTCCTCGTGTCGTCAGGGGGTCAGTTTGTCGTGTCGCCTGACAACTTCGGCACCCACTGGACGCTGTATCCCTGCTGATCGCGCAATCGATCCCACGCCTGGAGCTTCTCTTCCGTCGAGGCCTTGCGTCCCGCGACGGCCTTCGCAATCTGATCGATGGCGTCGCCTACTGTAGAACGGGGCATGACAGTGCGCCGGCCCTTCCGGTCGATGATGACGTACATCCGCGCCGGCCGAGGCGTCAGCGAGGGAACAGGCTGTCGAACGGTTCGCCGATGTCGGTCGGTGGGAACTCCGACACATCGACGCCGTTCATCAGCTCGAACGACGACATCTGCCACAGCGGAGGCGTGTCCTGGCTCGCCCGGAACGGCACCGTCAGATCAATGTCGAGCGCGTCGTCCGGAGGGTGCAGGACCATCCATCTCAGTGCGTCAATCAGGGACATGGGGCAAGCCTCGTGCGCAGTAACTGACAGTTGTTCTCCGGAAGGAGTCCGGGCGACTCCCTAATAATAAGGAATACGGGGGTCGAATAACATTACGTTACAGGGCCCTTTCGGATGGCGGTCTTGGCGCAGCGCGGTCGATGAGCTCGCAGTGGGGCTCCTCGCCGTATTTGTGACGAACTCCCGTGGCCAGCTCAATTCGCCCTGAGAAGCGCATCCAACCGCTGCTGCAACCGTAACCACATGCCGACAGACGATTGCATGGGTGCCCACTTGACGAGAGAACAACTGATCGGCCGACTCAAGCGGCTGAGCGCGGATTACGTGGAGGCGCGTCAGAGCAACGACGTCGCCATCATGGGACGGCTGATGACGGACATGGCCGAGACCCGTGCGCAACTGTTGTTGCTGGTTGGTCTAAAGGACGAACAAACGCAGGATTGATGCACCTCGCCCACCGTTCCAAGTCAGCCGCCTACAGGCGGCATTCTCATGGGAAGCGCTCAGGGTGAATCTTCGTGGCGGACAGCGTGACGGACCGGTGCCTGTGACCGCTGCAAAGCTATATTTCACGCGGGCCTTGACAGACGCTCTCTCCGCCAGATGATGAGGAAATACGGGCCATAGCGGCCCATTTTGCTGTCTTACCCCTCGAAAACCCCCCGTTCGATTTGCACCTCGTTGGCACGACTCCGGCCACCTGAGCCAGCCGCGCCAGACCCTGGTCTCGGAGCCGATGCAGTCCCCGGCAGACGCTGCTGCGCGGCATGCCGCCCGCGGCGGCCACCTCGCGCACAGATCCCGCGCCGGCGTCGATCAGGTGCGCGAGCAGCGCCTGCTCGGTCTCGGTCAGCGACGTCGGCTCAAGTTGGGCAGGCGGTAGCTCGAGGTCTGGTTCGTCCGGCCAGGGCGCGGCGACGATGCGAGTGCAGGTGGCCGGCCATGCGGTCGCCGGCACCTCATCGCCGCGTTGAAAAGCGATGGCAGCTACGAGATTCTGGCCGTGCGTGTCCGTGCCGGCGCGTTGAAAGTGAACGAGGTCAGCGGGTGGAAGGCTTCTCCCGGGGGTCGACGCTTAGGATAGGGCGAGTTCCTCGCTCCGCAACCCCGTCGCGCCTCTTGCACCCCGCGATTGTTCCCCACATCGCTATTGCAGTGCCAACGAACATCAAGATGGCCCACGCTACCAGCGCCCAGGCAACTCCCCACCATCCGCCGACGATCGACCCGAGCAGGAAGGTCCCTGGAAGAAGGAGGTATGGAAGGGGGTTGACTCTCACACCGCAGTTTTGACGCAATGTCTTGCGGCGGATTGCCGTCAACCATGACATATCGCCGTAGGAAGGGAGGCCGCGAACAGGCGCCGACGGTTGTCACCTAAGATTCGGGTTCGAGTGGGTCAAACGAAGGGAGGATCGTCATGATCAAGCTGCTGATCTGGGTCGGCCGCATCGCAGGCGGTCTGGGGCTACTCCTCGGCTTCACGGCCGTGGTGCTCCGGGCGATGGACACTTGGCGCGTCGGCAACCTGCAAGTCGGAACCCTGTTCATGGGTAGCGTGGCCGCGATGGTGCTCGGAGCCCTGGCCTACACGGCCGCGGCGGCAGAACGGGATCACTGATAGGACGCTCCGCCATGCGAGAAAGGCTCGCGGGGCGAGCCTGTGCCTTCTACGGCGGCCTGAAGGATCGCGAGCACTCTCGGCCAGGGGTCATCCATGCGGCAATCATACGAAGGGGCTCATCGCGTGCGCCGGGGCGTTTGATTTGCGGGGGGCCGTGTACGGTCGCTCGGGTTTGAATTCGGTGAGGTCGGAAATCAAAGGCGGGATCAAATCTTGGCGTGCCGGCACGTCCGGTCTAGAAGCCGGCGCCCGCTGCGCCGCTGCTGCAGTTTGGATCAGATCGCCTGGGCCAACCCGGCATCTATCTGCCGCCGACCGCAATCGCCTGGCGCGGTGCCGGCGGGCCCGGCACGACCCTCAATGCTGGTCGGTACTCGATGGCGACTCCGCTACCCGCCGCCATGCGCTGCGCAGCCGCCGCGCGCGATCCTCGAACAGCCACGAGCCGACCAACGCGAGCAGGCCCGAGACGATTCCGGTCAGCACCGCCTCGCCGTAGCCGCCGCCATAGTGACCGCTGTGCGACAGCGCGTCGCCGATCGCGGTCAGCGATCCGACGACGAGCGCATTCCCGTAGCGGCTACGGAACACGCGGATGAATGGCGTGAAGCTGAGCAGAAGGACCAGCGCACCGGTGGTCAGACCGGTCCGCAGCGCGATCTCCCAGTGGACCACGCTCGCGATGTTGCCGAAATTGCCGGGCATGCAGGTCAGGCAGGCACTGGTCGGCTGCCAGAAGCGCAGGATGAAGATCCGCCCGCGGAGTGTCCAATCGCTCGACTTCATGACCACCTCTCATCTGCCCCTGCGATGGCGCCTCGGCCGCGCGCATGCCGAAGCTACTCGTGCGACGGCCTGCAATCTTGCACCGATCGGCGATATTGTGTTTCTTCGTCGCGCGCCTCGCCTCTGGAGCGCATAGGGGCGCCAACCCGGGGCCATCCCTCAAGATGATGTTGCCAGTGACGACACGCGACGTTACATTCGCCCGGCCTCGATGGTCCCGGTTCGTGCTGCCCGTTCCATGTGGCGCCGACTGCGCCCGCTCGGGGCTCGGCCGCTTCATCACTGGGATACGGGGGAACACATGCTCGACTTTCGCAGCGCCGCGTCGCTGGCTCTGCTCGCACTGGTCGGATTTCTTCCGGGGTGCGCCTCGATCATCAACGGAACAAGCCAGCCGGTCTCTGTTGTCACGAAGCTAAAGGACAGCAGCCAAGACGTGATGGGCGCTCAATGCACGCTCACGAGCAGCAAGGGGGAGTGGTACGTTCGCACGCCAGGCACGGTTGTCGTTCACCGCGGCTACGGCGACATGGCCGTCGTCTGCTCGCACCCCAACTACACGGGAACAGCGTCGATCAAGTCGAGCACCAAACCGATGGCCTTCGGGAACATCATCTTCGGCGGCGTCATTGGCGCGGGCATCGACATGGGGAACGGGTCGGCCTATGACTATCTCGACATGATCGTCGTTCCAATGACGCCCGTGGCGGCTGCTGGCGCACCGCCAATATCGGCGACCATGCCGACCTCTGCGCCCGCCGCTGCGACGCCTGCTGCCGCGCCACCTGTGCCATCAGCTCCGGTGCCCGCCGGGGCAGCGGCAGCGCCTCCCGCGGCATCTGCCCGCGTCGTGGCGGCGCTCAAAGGCGGCCAAGATGGGTTTCAAGCGGAGCGATTGGCCAAGGCCCAATCTTGCAGTCAGGAGCCCCGTGCGGACCTCGTGGCAACGGGGCCAGGATTCGAGGCCTACTCAGTCACTTGCACGAATGGGGACGCCATGTCCATCCGCTGCGAATTCGGCAACTGCCGAGTGCTCCGATAGCCGACGAAGTTCGAGGGCGCTGCCCTGCACCCCACCCCGATCCGTCTGCCGCGAACTTGCGCTCGCTCAATGGGCGTGGCACTCGATGCGGACACGATCGCTTTGCGCGATCGACGAGGAACAGGAGGGGCACGGCCGTGGCACATACCTTGATGACCCGCAACCTCGAGCAACTGGAAGTGCTCTGCGCGACCGCAGACCGCAAGATGCTGAGCCAGTTGGAAGACGAGCTTCGATACAGGCAGGCACCCCGTGCGCTGACCTTGCTCATTCGGGTGCGAGCGGCGCTCCGCGGGCCGCCGCGCCTGGAAGGCGTCTCGACCGGCCCGTCGCGGGCTCCAGACGAGCCATTCGGTGCCGGCAAGTGGCTTGCTTGATCGGCATCAATTCGTCGGCGCGGCGCGCGCCTACCCTTGAGGCGTACTTCTCCACTTCATCGGGAGGTCGTCGTGTTCAAGCACATTCTGATTGCCACTGACGGGTCGGCGTTGTCGGAAGGCGCCGCATTGAAGAGCATCGAGTTGGCTCGCACGCTCGGAGCACGTGTCACGGCGGTCCACATCAGCCCGCAATTCCATGTCCTGACCTACCGGACCGACATGCTCGAGGACACGCGCGACGAGTACGAGCGCGACAGCCAGTTGCATGCCGAGCGCTACCTCGCCTTCGTCGCCAAGGCGGCCGCGGAACGCGGCGTCGCCTGCGACACCGTGCGCCAGGTCGGTGACCACGTCTATCAATCAATCATCGACGTGGCCCGAGAACGGGGCTGCGATGCGATCGCGATGGCGTCGC
Organism: Rhizobacter sp.; assembly: GCA_043725365.1. Lineage (GTDB taxonomy): Bacteria > Pseudomonadota > Gammaproteobacteria > Burkholderiales > Burkholderiaceae_C > LMDS01. Next base: position 10,396 of record JAYSLR010000375.1, read on the forward strand.
ACGGGCGTCGCGGGGTGGCTGGCCTGCTGCTCGGCAGCGAGACGCATCACGTGTTGACGCACGCGACGCTTCCGGTTCTGGTATGGCGCTGACAGTCCGGAACCCAGGGTTGTGATGTCGACGCGATGATGGAGGGATCTCCGGGTTCCGGGCATCCCATCCGAGGAGTCGTTCGTGCCTGAGAACTCCCGGATCCTGATCGGCGCACGGGGTCTCGAAGGTGAACTCTGCAGCGTCGAATCGGCGCGCGGGCTGGTCGTGTTCGCGCATGGCAGCGGCAGCAGTCGCCACAGTCGACGCAACCTGCTCGTCGCGCAGACCTTGCAGCGCCAGGGATTCGGCACGCTGTTGTTCGACCTGTTGACAGCCGACGAAGCCGACGACCGCACCAATGTGTTCGACATCCAGCTGCTTGCGCAACGCTTGCTGGAGGCGCTCGATGCCTTGCCCGTGCCTGTGCGCAGCCTGCCCCTGGGCTTGTTCGGCGCCAGCACCGGAGCGGCAGCGACTCTGGTCGCCGCGGCCCGTCGACCTGACAGCGTGCAGGCCATCGTCTCGCGCGGCGGACGACCCGACCTTGCCGGCGATCATCTGGGACTGGTTCGCGCGGCGACACTGCTGATCGTCGGCGCCGCGGACATCGAGGTGCTGGAACTCAATCGCGCAGCGTATGCGCTGTTGCGATGCGAAAAACGGCTCGACGTCGTGCCTCGGGCGACACACTTATTCCAGGAAGCTGGCGCATTGGAGTCGGTTGCCCGGCTGGCGAGTGACTGGTTTCTCACGCACCTGCGCACGGCACCCTGAGCACAGACGGGGCCACCGTGCATTGAACCCTGCTTGCGCAGGGTCGCCCGCACTTCGGGCAGCGACCGGAGCGCAGTACGCCTCGGCAATACAGGCCGTTGGAACGACCCGATCTTCACTGCCCTATCCGCTGCAGCGACCTTGCTCGCAACACGGTGGCTGAAGACCACTGTAGTGATCCGGGCAGCGACCGCATTGAGGCGGCTCAATGCCAGCCCGGATCGAGCGGGCTTCCCCTTCATTCGTGCCGCCACGCGGCCGTGGCAGCAAGAACGCTCGATCAAGCCGGGGCGATTCGATGCGCCGCGGACCCTCTTGCGGATCGTCAACCGCTACCGCGATCGGGTCGGCTAGTCTTTGCCAGTACCGCCATGGGCGTGGGCCAAGCCGGTTCGCCGTGAACGGGCCCGCATGGCATCTGTTCGAGGCGCCTCATCCGAGGCACTCGCGCAGCGATGAACGAGCAACGGGATGGAGCCTCGATGAACGAAGCAGCGAGCCCGCTCGCCGACGACATTCAATCGCTGGACGCGAAGCTGCGGTTTCTGCAATCGGCCGCCGCCTATCCCGGGCTGCGGCAGCCGCCCGTCTGCGTGGAGACGCATATGTCGTGGGTCTTTCTCGCCGGCGACCGCGTGCTCAAGCTGAAGAAGCCGGTCCGGTTTCCGTTTCTCGACTTCTCGACGCTCGACCGGCGCGAGTTCTATTGCCGCGAGGAACTGCGGCTCAACGCGCGCCTTGCGCCCGACATCTACCTCGGGCTGCTCGCGCTCCAGGCGTCGGATGCCGGCTGGGCCCTCGCGCCCGACGGCGATCTGCGCGCGGGCGCGGTGACCGTCGACTGGCTCGTGCTGATGCGCCGACTTCCCGGCGAGCGCATGCTGTCGTCACTCCTGAGCGAACGCGCCGTCGAGCCCCGCGACATCGACACGCTCATCGCCGTGCTGGGCGCGTTCTACCGCGGTGCGGCGCGGGTCCGCGTCGCGCCGCAGGAGTATGTCGCGCGCCTGCAGCGCGAACAGGCCGCCAATCGAGAAGTGTTGCTGAGGCCACAGTTCGACTTGCGCGACGCGGCGCAGGCACTGGATGCATTCGACGCGAGACTCGCGCAGCGCATGGCGGCGCTGGCCGATCGCGCCACCGGTGAGCGCTTGGTCGACGGCCACGGAGATCTGCGCCCCGAGCACATCTGCATGCTTCAGCCGCCGGTCGTGATCGACGGCCTCGAATTCAACGAGCGGCTCCGCCAGGTCGACCCGTTCGACGAGGTCGCATTTCTGGCAATGGAATGCGAGATGGCGGGCACGGCCTGGATCGGGCCGCGACTCATCGCCGGGCTCACCGCGGAGATTGGCGACGCACCACCCGCAGGGGTCCTCGCGCTGTACACGGCACATCGTGCGCTCGTGCGCGCGCGCCTGTCGATGGCACACCTGCTCGATCCGGTGGTGCGCACGCCGCAGCGCTGGCCGGTGCAGGCCCAACGCTACATCGACCACGCGCTGCGCGTCGTCGACGGCGCGTGACACGCGCCGGGTCATCGCTCCCAGGAATCGCGGCAGTCCCGGATCGCCTGCGCCAACAGCGGCACGCACGAGACCACCCTGAGCTTGTGGCTCACCGGCCCCGTGGCCGGCAACCGGAACGGCGGCACGCTGTCGGTCACCAGCACCTGCTGCAAGGCCGTGTCGGCGAGCAGGTCGGGGGCCGGGCCGGTGAACAGCCCGTGCGCCGCGCAGGCGATCACCTGCCGCGCGCCACCGTGGCGCAAGGCGTGCGCGGCGCGCTTCATCGTGTCGCCGCTGGCGATCAGGTCGTCGAGCAGAAGGACCGTCATGTCGCGCACATCGCCGGCCACGAGATTGGAGCTGCTGACCAGCCCGGCACTGCGTCGCTTGTCGACCATCGCGAATCCCACCGGCCGCGCCAGGCGTTCGATCAGCGACTCGCGCCAGAGCTGCGCGCGCTTGACGCCGCCCGGGTCCGGCGAGGCGACGGCCACCGGCCCATCGCCGACCAGCTCGTGCACGACGGCATCGAAGGCCCGGTGCGCCTCGAGGTGCAGCGTCGTGCATCGAAAGGCATTCTCGAACGCGGCGACGTTGTGAGCCTCCAGTGTGATGACCTCCTCGATGCCGACCGCCTCGAACAGCTGCGCCACGTAGCGCAGCGAGACCGGATCGAACGGCTTGGTCCGACGATCCTTGCGCGCATACGCGAGATACGGGACGACCGCGGTGACCCGGGCGGCGCCGTGGTCCCGCAACGCGCCGGCAAACATCAGCAGGCGCATGAGCTTGTCGTGCGGACTGTCGATCGGACCGCCGTGCAGGCTGCCGATCACATAAACGTCGGCACCTCGCGGATCGACCGCGGGCCTGAGCTTGTGTTCGCCATCCTCGAACGCGCGATCCTCGTGCGCAGCGATGCCTTCATCGAGTTCGTCCGCGAGTGCGGGAGCGAGTTTGCAATCCGGATCAAGACTGAAGAGCAGCATGGGCGACCTCGCCGCAAGGTGGTGGCAACCTTGCGTAGCATGCGGCCCGGGCCGATCGATGGATTGACTTCGCGCAAGGTTCGTGAGCGCGCGCGACAGCCGCTCACGAAGCTGCGAATTCCCCATGACGACCGGCATGCGGTTCGAGAACGGGCGGGTGTGTCCGCCAAGTTCCGGCACGACGCGCACAACGCGCGTCTCGTCACCCTGGTTCGGATCTGCCGCTTCCGAGTTCAGGGGCGTGCGACGCCCCCCAGGCCTTGGCCCTGGCGATCGCAATGCGGATCGCGCGGCCTTCATCCATGCTTTCGCCGAGCAGCGCATTGGCGATCGCGATCGCCTTGTCGCGCACCGGCGGCGCGAGATTTCGCATCGACGGCGGATAGCGTTCAGCGGTCCATGGCACCGCGCGCTCCCTCAGACCAGCTCGAAGCTGTTGCTGGCCGCGGTCGATGCGCCGTCACCGAGCGCGGCGCGCAGCGCATCGTCGACGTTGGCCAGCCACACGAACTTCAGCGCCGTGCGGACCGATTCGGGCACGTCGCGCAGATCCTTCTCGTTGCGCGCCGGCAGCAGCACCGTGCGCACGCCGGCGCGCTGCGCGGCGAGCACCTTCTCCTTGACGCCGCCCACCGGCAGCACCAGCCCGCGCAGGCTGATCTCGCCGGTCATCGCGACGTCGTGGCGCACCGGCCGCTCGGTGAACAGCGATGCGAGCGCGATGAACATCGCGACACCGGCGCTCGGGCCGTCCTTCGGGATCGCGCCCGCGGGCACGTGCACATGGATGTCGACCCCCTCCAGCGCGGCGGCCGGAAGGCGCAGCGCATTGGCGTGCGACTTGACCAGCGTCAGCGCGGCCTGCGCACTTTCCTTCATCACGTCGCCGAGCTGCCCGGTCAGGATCAGCCTGCCGCTGCCGATCACCCGGGTGGCCTCGATGAACAGGATGTCGCCGCCCACGGGCGTCCACGCGAGGCCGGTCGCCACGCCCGGCACGCTACTGCGCATCGCGACCTCGTGTTCGTACTTCGGCGGGCCCAGGATCGCATCCAGCCCCTCGGCGTCGACATGCACCCGCTCGGCCGACCCCTCGGCCACCTTCATCGCGGCGTGGCGCATCACGCGCCCGATCTCGCGCTCGAGCTGGCGCACGCCGGCCTCGCGCGTGTAGTCGGCGACGATCGCGGTCAGCGCGGAGCCTGCCAGCTCGCACTGGTCCTCACGCAGGCCATTGGCCTCGCGCTGGCGGCGCAACAGATAGCGCTGGGCAATCTGCAACTTCTCGTCCTGCGTGTAGCCCGGCAGCTCGATCAGCTCCATGCGGTCGCGCACCGGTGCCGGCACGTTGTCGATCACGTTGGCGGTCGCGATGAAGACGACGCGGCTCAGATCGAACGGCACGCCCAGGTAGTTGTCGCGGAAGGTCGCGTTCTGCTCCGGATCGAGCACCTCGAGCAGCGCCGCCGACGGGTCGCCGTGTGCGCTGGCCGAGACCTTGTCGATCTCGTCGAGCATCATCACGCAGTCGCGCGCGCCGGCCTTGCGCAGGCTCTGCATGATGATGCCCGGCATCGCGCCGATGTAGGTGCGACGGTGCCCGCGAATCTCGGCTTCGTCGTGCACGCCGCCCAGCGACACGCGCACGAACGGCCGGCCGAGCGCGCGCGCGATGCTCTGGCCGAGCGAGGTCTTGCCGACGCCGGGCGGGCCGACGAAGCACAGGATCGGCGCGCGCCCTCCAGGGTTCAGCTTCTGCACCGCGAGAAACTCGACGATGCGCTGCTTGATGCGTGCCAGGCCGTGGTGATCCGCGTCCAGCACCTGGCGCGCGGCATTCAGATCGATCGCGGTCGCGGGCGGCGTCGCCCAGGGCAGCTCGGTCATCCACTCGAGGTAGGTGCGCAGCATCGACGACTCGCCCTGCGCTTCCGACATGCGCTTGAGCCGGCCCAACTCCTTGCGCACGTGTTTCTCCACCTCGCCGGGCATGGCTGCCTTGGCGATCAGCTCCTCCAGGCGCGCGATGTCCTCGTCCTGCTCGTCGTCCTCACCGAGCTCCTTCTGGATCGTCTTGAGCTGCTCGCGCAGCAGGAACTTGCGCTGCCGGTCGTCGAGCTGCTCCTTGGTGCGCTCGCCGATCTCCTGCGACAGGCGCAGCACCTCGATGCGCCGCGACAGGATCTGCAGGACCTTCTGCAGCCGCTCCTCGGAGTTGACGGTCTCGAGGAGCATCTGCTTCTCGGCCACTTCGGCGTCGATCAGGCTCGCCACGATATCGGCGAGCTGCGACGGCGCCCGCGTGGCCTGCAGCGCATGTGCCAGCTCGGCCGGCACGCCGGGCAGCAGCGACAGGATCTCGACCGCGCGCTCACGCAGCTGCAGCCCGAGCGCCTCGGCCTGGGTGGAGACCTCCCCTGTCTCGACGATGGGCTGAACGCGGGCGGCCATGAAGGGATAGCCCTCGATCAGCGCTTCGATCCGAAAGCGCTGCACGCCCTGGCACACGGCGTGGTGCAGCTGGCCGGTCGAATCGACGTGCTGCACCACCTTGGCGAGCGTGCCGATGTCGCACAGCGCGTCGCGGCCCGGGTCGTCGACCTGTGCATCCTTCTGCAACACGATGCCCAGCATCGCATCGGCACCAACGGCATGCTGCACGGCGGCGATCGATCGGGGCCGGCCGACGCTGATCGGCATCAGCACGTGCGGGAACAGCACCACGTTGCGCATCGGCACCAGGGCGACGATGCCTTCGGGCAGTGCGGGCGGCGCGCTCGGTGGCTGTTCCATCACGTCACCCGGCCGACGCGTGACCGCGCCGGTCCAGCCGCCACTCTCGCGCCACCGCACCTGAGCTGTTGCTCGAGTTCGTCGATCCGGGACTCGCGTCGTTCATGACATGGACCTCAACGCCCGAAGCCGAAGATCCAGGCCAGCCGGCGCAGCGGGCTGCGGCCGAGCCGAATGACCGAAACGGGCGGACAGCGCGTTCGGGGCTTGGCCTCGGTGCGGCGCTGCGCGCCGGTGTTCGAGGCCCGAGGACTGCCCGCGAAGAGCGACTTGTTCATTGACGGTACTCCCGGACACCCGTTGATCGACACCTGAACGCCCCCACGCGCCCCACGATGCTTGTCGGGCACAGGCTGAATGAATCCACGAGACATTCTCGAAGAGCAGATTCGCGGCTCGTTGAGAAGGATCAACGCGACTGCACAGCGCTTGGCCCGGCTCCGTGGCGGACCGGCCTGCGCGCAGAAGTCAGCGGCCGGCCGCGTCGAGCAGCGCGATGACCTCATCGTCCTCGATCTGATGGAAGTCGCGATAGTGCGCGCCGACGGCGTGGAAGAACTGCGGCTGCGACAGGCAGACCATCTCGTCGACCTCGGCACTCAGCAGGCTCACGGCGTCCGCCGGCGCCACCGGCACCGCCAGCACGAGGCGCGCCGCACGGGAACCTTGCAGCGCCTTCAGGGCGGCACGCACCGTGGTGCCGGTGGCGATGCCATCGTCGACCAGGATGACGGACTTGCCGGCCAACGGCACCGACGTCCGGCCCCGCAGGTACAGCGCGCGCCGCCGCTCGATCTCCTTGAGCTGCCGCTGCGCCTCGGTGTCGACATAGCGCCGATCGGCACCGCTCAGACGCAGCGTCTCCTCGTCGACGACGATCACCGGGCGGTCGCCATCGACCACCGCCGCGACCGCCAGCTCGGGCTGGTGCGGTGCGCCGATCTTGCGAACCATCAACAGGTCGAGCGGTGCATGCAGCGCCTTCGCCACCTCGGCCGCCACCGGCACGCCGCCCCGCGGCAACGCGAGCACCACGGGATCGACGAGCTGGAGCGCAGCCAGTCGCCGCCCCAGCAAGCGCCCTGCTTCGACTCGATCGACGAAGGCTTCCATGGTGTGGAGCATGGCGCAAGCAGGCATGCCTGTCTTGCGGTGGGTCAACGGAACTGCCGGCCCACGACGCCCGCGCCGATTTGGACCGGCGCCGACCGTGGATCGCCGATGGCCGGATCGCGAGCCGTCCTCGGGCAAGGGCCAGCGCGTGTGCCGACCCCTATTTCGCTCGCGCCATCACGACGAGGATCGCGTCGACCTTCGTCGTCAGTGACGCGATATCGTCACGGATCGAATCGAGGCTGTCCTGCAGGTCATCGGGAACCGCAGCCGCCGTCTGTTGATCGTCGGCCGGCTCCGCGATGTCCATTCGCAGGGCGAGCAATTCCCAGGCGATCACGGCCAGGATGCACAGCACCGCCACCCGCCACAGCCACTCGGCGATCAATCGTTTCATTCAGCGACCCAGAGAATCCGCACCGCGCGGATTGTCGCCTCTGCCGGCGCCGACCCGTCGCCGGTGCACAGGCCGCGGTCAGCGCCAGCCGTCCCGGTCGAGCGTCGCGACGATCTCGTGGTCCGTCGGGGTGCGGTCCAGGATCTGGCCGAGCCGGAACATCTCCGGGTTGGCCTGCAATTCCGACTCGATCCAGCGCCGTGCCGCGCCCTCGTCGTCGTGCCGTTCGGCGGCCGAGGCGTCCGTCCGGAAAGTGACCCTTGCGTAGTACGTCATCTGACCCCGCCCAAGAGTGAACGCCCTCCGCCCGCGCGTCGTTGCAGGGCCGAGAAGCCGGTGCGACGACCGGCCGCGCCGCCTGCTGATCAGGTTAGGTCACGCGGCCCCGCTTGTCGCCCCCAAGACGTAAGCAGGTTTCACGCCTGCGACGCACCCGGCGGCAGCGACCGGCACCGCCGGGACGTGCCGGCTGCGGGACGCGGGTTGACGCGCATCAAGCCCACGCCGCGGCCGGGAACGGACACTGGGCGCAACCCGATATCGTCACTCCGGAGTCCGACCATGTACCAACGCATCCTCGTCCCCCACGATGGCAGCGCGACCTCCAGCCGCGGCCTGAACGAGGCCATCCAGCTCGCCCGCTTGTCGGGCGGCCGGTTGCGGCTGATCCACATGGTGGATGACCTGCTCTATGCGTCCGGGTTCGAGTCCAGCGCGATCTACACCACCGACGTGGTCCCGCTGATGCGCGCAGCCGGCGAGAAGATCCTGCAGGAGGGAAAGGCCCGCGCCGACCAGGCCGGCGTGCCGGCCGAGACGCTCCTGCTCGAAGGCGTTGCGCCGCGCCTGGCGGACGTCGTCGACGACCAGGTCCGCGACTGGGGTGCGGACCTGATCGTGATCGGCACCCACGGCCGGCGTGGCGTCGGCCGCCTGCTGATGGGCAGCGATGCCGAGCAGATCGCGCGCACGGCGCGTGTGCCGGTGCTGCTGGTGCGGGCGCCCGAGATCGCCGCCCTCGGGGCGGCGCCCGCGAGCACCTCCGGTGCGCCGTTCAAGACCCCCGTCGCGGTCTGAGGCGTCGGGCGACGCTTCCGCGTGCTTTCTCCGACACCGATGCCGCCCGCCGTACCGACGCGCGGCGCGCGCGCCGCCGCGCTCTGGCGCTCGGTCCAGCCCTACCGCGGCTGGGCGCTGGCGGCGATCGGCGCGGTGGCGCTGGCAGTCTGGCTCGGCCCGCGTCTGGTGCTCGGGCCACAGGTGCCGGTCGGCACGGTCGTGCAGCGCGACTTCGTGCAGTCGGTCGTCGCCAGCGGTCATGTCGAGGCGCCGCACCGGGTCAGCCTCGGCGCGCAAGTCGTCGGGACGGTGAAGCGGATTCCCGTGGCCGAGGGCCAGGTCGTGTCGGCCGGCCAGGTGCTGGTCGAGCTCGACGATGAAGAGGCACGTTCCGCGATCGCCCAAGCCGACGTGGCCGTGCTGCAGGCACAGGCGCGCCTGCGCCAGCTGGACGAGCTGCAATCGCCGCTGGCCGAGCAGGGGCTGCGGCAGGCCCGCATCAACCTGGACAACGCACGCACGCAACTGCGGCGCAACGCGGACCTGTTCAAGCAGGGCTTCATCGGCCAGGCCGCGCTCGACGAGGCGCAGAAGCTGGTCGACCTGAACGAATCGCAGCTGCGCTCGGCCGAGGCCCAGCTGGCTACCGTGCGCCCGAGCGGCAGCGACCACGCGGTCGCCGCGTCGGCGCTGGCGCAAGCGCGTGCCGGCGCCGATCAGGCGCGCTCGCGCTGGCGCTACATGACGATCTCGGCGCCGGTGGCCGGCACCCTGATCAGCCGCGATGTCGAGCCCGGTGACGTGGTCCAGCCCGGCAAGGTGCTGATGACGCTGTCGCCGTCCGGCGACACGCAGCTGGTGGTCCAGATCGACGAGAAGAACCTGAACCTGCTGAAGCTGGGGCAGAGCGCCGACGCATCGGCCGACGCGTTCGCGCAGCAGCGCTTCGCGGCGCGGCTCGTCTACATCAACCCGGGCGTCGATGCGCAGCGCGGCTCGGTCGAGGTCAAGCTGGCCGTGCCGCAGCCGCCCGCCTACCTGACGCAGGACATGACGGTGTCGGTCGACATCCGCGTCGCCGAACGCCCCAATGCGGTGATCGTGCCGACCGATGCGGTGCACGACGTCGACGGCGCCCACCCGTGGGTGCTCAAGGTCGACGGGCACCGAGCACGCCGCCAGCCGGTCCGGCTCGGTCTGCGCAGCGCCGGCCTGTGCGAGGTGCTCGCCGGGCTGCAGGCCGGCGACCTGGTCGTGCCCGCCGCGACGACGGACATTCAGGACGGATCGCCGCTTCGCCCGATGGCGGCCGCACCGGCCCGCTGAAGATCGCCTCGCCGCCGGCCGAACCCCGTGAACCCCTGGCTGCCGTTCGAGTGGATCGTCGCGCTGCGCTTCCTGCGCGAGGGGCGGATGCAGACGCTGTTCATCGTCAGCGGCATCGCCATCGGCGTGGGGGTGATCGTGTTCATGTCGGCGCTGCTCGCCGGGCTGCAGGCCAACTTCGTGCGCCGCGTGCTGACGGCGCAGCCGCACATCCAGCTGCTGCCGCCGAAGGAGGTGGCGCGCGCGCTCGGG